>JBQGDU010000282.1:0-18417 GCA_052039245.1 Aeromicrobium sp.
GGTGCGCATCCAGCCGGAGGCCTATCAGCGGCCCGTGGACGTGGCGAGCGCCGCGGACACCGGTTCCCAGTGGACGGCGTCGGGGCGGAAGAGGTCGTCGGTCACCCCGTCAGCCTAGGAGGTGCCGTGGACAGGGAGGTCGCCTGACTCGCGAACGGCAGACGCCGTCCCGGCGCCGTCAGCCCCTGAGCGCGCCCGCGCCCCCACCACCTCGCTCCGCATCGGGCAGGTGCAGCAGCCCCTCGCTCGCCGGGGCGATGCCCCTGCCTTGCCAGGCCGGCACCCGCGACTCGCTCGATCGAACGGCGTCCCCGGACGTGGCGCCGACGGTGACCACCGGACCGGCTCGGGGCGTGAGAGGTCGATCCGGGCCGTGGGCGCTGGTACGTTCCGGCCGTGGAGACCCTCATCTGGGCCGGGGAGGCCCACGGCATCGCGCCGGCCCTCTCGGGGACGCCGGGCTGGGTGCTGTGTCGCGATGGTCGCGTCGTCGCCAGCGGGCACGGCCCGCCTCCCGGCACGCCCGACGTCCTGGTCGAGGACCAGGTGCTCGCCCCCGGGTTCGTGGACGCCCAGGTCAACGGGGCCTACGGCGTCGACTTCGCCGAGGCCGACGACACGGATCTCGAGCGCATCACCCGGCGGCTGCCCGAGACGGGAGCGACGGCGATCGTGCCGACCTTCATCACCGCGCCGGTCGACGAGCTGGCCGCGACGCTCGAGCGGTATCGCCGCGTCTGGTCCTCGTCGACCGACTCGGGGCGGACGCGGCTGCTGCCGTGCCACGTGGAGGGGCCGTTCATCGCGGCGGCTCGCCGCGGGGCCCATCGCGAGGAGTGCCTCGTGGATCCCACCTCGAGCGCGGTGGAGCGCCTCGTCGCCGCTGGGGGGCCTGCCCTCGGTTACGTGACCCTCGCCCCCGAGCGCGTCGGTGCCGCCGATGCCATCGCGCGGCTCGTCGGTGCCGGAGTGCGCGTCTCCGTCGGGCACAGCGACGCCGACGCCGCCACGGTGCAGGACGCGGCGGACAGGGGAGCGACGCTCGTGACCCACCTGTACAACGCCCAGAGTCCGTTGCACCACCGCGACCCCGGCGTGGTCGGTGCGGCGCTCGCGGACGACCGGCTGGTCCTGGGACTGATCGCCGACGGACATCACGTCGCCCCGGAGGCGGTGCGGCTCGCCTTCTCGGCGGCGCGAGGCCGGGTGATGCTCGTGACGGACGCCGTCTCGGCGCTCGGGATGCCGCCGGGGGAGTACGTCCTCGGCGGGGTGGCCCTCACGGTGACCCCGGAGGGCCCGCCCCTGCGAGCGGACGGCGCCATCGCGGGTGCCGCGGTCGGCATGGACGAGGTCGTGGGCCACGCCGTCCGCTCAGGCGTGGGCGTCGCCGAGGCGATCGAGGCGGCCACCGCCGTCCCGGCGCGCGCGCTCGGCGAGGCTCACCTGGGTCACCTGCGTCCCGGCGCGGCCGCTGACGTCGTGCTGCTCGGCGCTCGGGATCTTCGGGTTCGCCGCACCTGGATCGCCGGTGTGCTCGCGTGGGAGGGCCACGCGTCGGCACTGGATTGACCGTGCGGCGTCCGCGGTGCGACACTGGCAGACGCAGCCATCGCTGCGATTCTCGCCATTTCCAGCGGAGGACATCCATGGCCAAGGCCCTCATCGGTTACGTCGGAGGCCCCACCCCCGACCAAGTCCGTGAGACCGCCCGACTGCGTCGTCGCGTCGCCGACCTCGAGGCCGAGGTCCTGCGGCTCAAGGTCGAGAACGACGGCCTGCTGAAGACCCTCGCCGAGCGGGTCGACTCCGTCGACGAGCTGCTCGAGCCGCTGGCCCGCTGAGGCATCCTCTCCCGCGTTTCCCCGCCCTCCTGGGCCGTCCCGGCGTCGTCCTGCCCTAGGGTTGGCCTGATGCAGACCCGACGTCGTTCGAGTCGTCGCCAGGGAGGACACCGGTGTACCTGAAGAGCCTGACGCTCCGTGGCTTCAAGTCGTTCGCCTCCGCGACGACGCTGCAGCTGGAGCCGGGCATCACGTGCGTGGTGGGACCCAACGGCTCGGGCAAGTCCAACGTCGTCGACGCACTCTCCTGGGTGATGGGCCAGCAGGGCGCCAAGTCCTTGCGCGGCGGGACGATGGAGGACGTCATCTTCGCCGGGACGGCGGGACGTCCACCCCTGGGTCGTGCCGAGGTGGCGCTCACGATCGACAACACCGACGGTGCGCTGCCGATCGACTACACCGAGGTGACCATCTCGCGGACGATGTTCCGCAACGGTGGCTCGGAGTACGCCATCAACGGCAGTCCCTGTCGCCTGCTCGACGTCCAGGAGCTGCTGAGCGACTCCGGCATCGGCCGCGAGATGCACGTCATCGTCGGCCAGGGACAGCTGGACTCGATCCTGCGGGCCACGCCGGAGGAACGCCGCGGTTTCGTCGAGGAGGCCGCGGGCGTCCTCAAGCACCGCAAGCGCAAGGAGAAGGCACTCCGCAAGCTCGACTCCACCCAGGCCAACCTGACCCGGCTCGAGGACGTCCTCACCGAGCTGCGACGCCAGCTGAAGCCGCTCGGACGCCAGGCCGAGGTGGCCAGACGTGCCGTCACCATCCAGGCCGACGCCCGTGACGCCAAGGCTCGGCTGCTCGCCGACGACATCGCCACGGCGCGGGAGACGATCGCCGAGGAGCTGGCCGACGAGGCGGCGCTGAAGGAGCGGCGTACCGGCGTCGAGCAGGCCGTGGCCGCGCAGCGGCAGCGCGAGACCGAGCTGGAGGACGCCCTGCGAGCCGACTCGCCGGCTCTCTCCGCCGCCCAGGAGGTCTGGTACGGACTCTCCGGCCTGCGGGAGCGACTGCGCGGCACCGCCGGACTCGCCACCGAGCGCATCCGACTGGCAGCCGTGGAGACCGACGACCGTCACGCCGGACGGGACCCCGAGGAGCTGGAGGCCGAGGCCGCCAGGGTCAAGGAGCAGCACGCGGCGCTCGGCGCGGCCGTGCAGGAGGCCAACGCCGCGCTGGAGCGGGCCATCGAGGCGCGCACCACCGCCGAGGAGGCGTACTCCACCGAGGAGCGTCGCGTCGCCGGGCTCCTGCGTGCGGCCGCGGACCAGCGCGAGGGGCTCGCCCGCCTCCGGGGGCAGGTCGGTGGGCTGCGCAGCCGCGCCGAGGCGGCGGACGCGGAGATCACCCGCCTCACCACCGCACGGGACGAGGCGTTGAAGCGGGCCGAGCAGGCCCAGCACGCGTTCACCGTGCAGGAGAACCAGATCGCCGGCCTCGACGCCGGGGAGTCGGGGCTCGACGCCGAGCACGAGTCCGCCGAGGACGCACTGTCCACGGCGGAGACGGCCGTCGCGGAGTCCATCAGTGCCGAGCAGGAGGCCGAGCGTCGCCACGCGGCACTGCCGGCGCGCCGCGAGGCCCTCGAGCTCGGGCTGGCCCGCAAGGACGGGGCGGGTGCGCTGCTCGCCGCCAGCGACGAGCTCAACGGCCTCCTGGGCTCGGTGGCGGCCCTTCTGACGGTCCGTCCCGGGTTCGAGGCCGCCGTGGCCTCCGCCCTGGGCTCGGCGGCGGACGCGGTCGCCGTCGACCATCTCGAGACCGCCGTCACCGCGATGGAGAAGCTGAAGGCCGAGGACCTGGGCCGGGCCGGGCTGCTGCTGGGCGGCGCCGGTGACGTCGACGACCCCGTCGATGACACCGACTGGCCGGGCCTGCCGGGCTCCGCCACGTACGCCGTCGACGTGGTCGACGCGCCGGACACCCTCCAGGCCACACTGCGGCGACTGCTGTTCAAGACCGCCGTCGTCGACGACCTCGAGGCCGCCAAGGCGCTCGTGGCCCAGGCGAGCGACGTCACGGCCGTGACCCGCGACGGCGACATCCTGGGGGCACACTTCGCGTCGGGCGGCTCCACCTCCGAGCAGAGCCTCATCGAGGTGCAGTCGGCGATCGACCAGACCGTGGAGGACCTCGAGCAGGCCGAGCACCAGCTGCAGGAGCTGCGCTTCACCAAGCAGACCGCTCTCACCGCACGAGACGCCGCCAAGGTGCGGGCCGAGACGGTCCTTGAGCGTCTGCACGAGTCGGACGCCGAGATGGCCGCCGTCGCCGAGCAGCTGGCCAACCTGGGTTCGACGGCCCGGTCGGCCAAGGCCGAGGCCGAGCGTCTCGCCGCGGCGATCGCCGAGGCAGAGGCCTCGCACGAGCGTGACCTGAGCGGGCTCGCAGAGCTGGAGGAGCGACTCGAGCAGGCCGAGAACGCCCCCGAGACCGAGCCGGACACCACCGAGATGGAGACGCTCGCCGAGCAGGCCTCGGCGTCGCGGCGGGCCGAGACCGATGCCCGGCTCGCGTTGCGCACCAACGAGGAACGCGTGCGCGCCCTCGAGGGTCAGGTCAAGGCACTCGTCGAGGCGGCTGCGGAAGAGCGCGAGGCGCGCATCCGTGCCCGCGAGAGGCGCGAGAGGCAGCTGCGCGAGGCCGAGACCGCCCGGGCCGTGCTCGCCGTGAGCGACGTCGTGCTGGACCGGCTCGAGACGTCCATCGCCGACGCTGCCGCCCGCCGGTCCCGGATCGAGCAGGCGCGGACCGGTCGTGAGGAGGCGCTGCGCGAGGTACGGACGCGGCTGCGCGACCTCAGCACCGAGCTGGAGGGGCTCACCACCTCGGTGCACCAGGACGAGATGGCGCGCGCCGAGCAGCGGCTCCGACTGGAGTCCCTGGAGGGGCGTGCCCTGGACGAGCTCGGCGTCGAGGCCGACGTGCTCGTCTCCGAGTACGGACCGGACCAGCTGGTCCCGCCTCCTGCCCCGGAGGTCGCCGAGGAGGACGAGGCATCCTCCGACGTCGAGCAGGCACCCGAGCCGACGCCGTACGACCGCGCGGAGCAGACCAAGCGACTGAAGAAGGCCGAGCGGGCCCTCGCGATGCTCGGCAAGGTCAACCCCCTCGCGCTGGAGGAGTTCAGCGCCCTGGAGGAGCGTCACCAGTTCCTGTCCGAGCAGCTGGACGACCTGCGACGGACCCGGCAGGGCCTGCTCGACATCGTCCAGGAGGTCGACGCCCGAGTGGAGCAGGTCTTCACGGAGGCCTGGAACGACGTCGAGGCGGAGTTCGAGGGTGTCTTCTCCCGCCTCTTCCCGGGGGGCGAGGGCCGGCTCCTGCTCACCGACCCGGAGAACATGCTGACCACCGGCATCGACGTGGAGGCGCGGCCACCAGGCAAGAAGGTCAAGCGGCTGTCCCTGCTGTCCGGTGGCGAACGGTCCCTCGTCGCCGTCGCGTTCCTGGTGTCGCTGTTCAAGGCCCGCCCCAGCCCGTTCTACATCCTCGACGAGGTGGAGGCGGCACTCGATGACACCAACCTCGGACGACTGCTGGAGATCTACGAGGAGCTGCGAGCCAGCTCGCAGCTCGTCGTCATCACGCACCAGAAGCGCACGATGGAGGTCGGCGACGCCCTCTACGGGGTCTCCATGCGTGGCGACGGCGTCTCCGCGGTGATCAGCCAGCGTCTGCGCGAGGAGGAGTCGGTGTGAGCGAGGCGGACGAGGCGCGGCCCCTGGCCGACTACCCGGCTCGCTACCGCATCAGCACGCGGTGGGAGGACGAGGACGTCTACGGGCACGTCAACAACGTCGTCTACTACTCGTTCTTCGACACCGCGGTGAACGGCTGGCTCATCGAGGCCACCGGCACCGACATCCGTCGTCTGGACGCCTACGGGATCGTGGCCGAGTCGAGCTGCCGGTTCCTGCGGGAGCTGCGCTTCCCGGACGACGTCGTGGCGGGGCTGCGGGTGGAGCGCCTGGGGACGTCGAGCGTCGTCTACGAGATCGGGCTCTTCCAGGGCCACGAGGACGCGCCCGCGGCCGTCGGCAGGTTCGTGCACGTCTACGTCACCGGGGCCGAACGCACGGTCACCCCGGTCCCGGACCAGCTGCGCGACGTGCTGGTGCCTCTCGGCTGAGCGGCCAGGGCCTCCAGCACGTCCGTCCTGACCGGGTCAGGCAGACTGCAGACGTGTCCGACCCGTTGCGCGGCCTGCTCGCCGCACCGCCCGACCTGCCGGTCGTCACGGGTCTGGATCCGCTCGAGGAGGCCCTCCGCGGCCGCGGCCTGGCAGTGGTCCAGGCACCGCCCGGCAGCGGCAAGACGACGCTGGTCCCGCCCGCGGTGGCCGCGGTCGTCGAGGGGCGCGTGGTGGTCACGCAGCCGAGCCGCATCGCGGTGCGTGCTGCTGCGAGGCGTCTGGCGCACCTGCTGGACGAACCGGTGGGGGAGACGGTCGGTTACGCCGTGCGCGGGGAGCGCCGTGTCGGCCGACGGACGCGGATCGAGGTCGTGACCACCGGTCTGCTGCTGCGCAGGATCCAGCAGGATCCGGAGCTGCCGCGCGTGGGCGCCGTCGTGCTCGACGAGGTGCACGAACGTCATCTGGACGCCGACCTGACCATGGCGCTGCTCGTCGACGTCCGGTCCCACCTGCGTGAGGACCTCGTCCTGGTGGCGATGTCGGCCACCGTCGAGGCCGAGCGGACGGCGGGGTTGCTCGGCGGCACCGAGGAGCCGCAGGACGGTCGGCGGCCGGCCCCCGTGGTCCGGGTCCGCGGTGCGCTGCACCCCGTCCGGGACGTGTGGTGTCCGCTGCCGGCCGGATCGCGCCGCACCGACGACCGAGGGATCACACCTGCCTTCCACGACCACGTCGCCGCCACCGTGCGACGAGCCCTCGCCGAGCACGAGGGCGACGTCCTGGTCTTCGTCCCCGGAGTCGGCGAGGTCGAGGCGACGATCCGTCGTCTCCACGGTGTCGACGCCGATGTGCATCCCCTGCACGGACGTCTGTCCGCGAGCGAGCAGGACCGGGCGCTCACCGAGGGTCCGCGTCGCCGGGTCATCGTCTCGACGGCGGTCGCGGAGTCGTCCCTGACGGTCCCCGGCGTCCGCGTCGTGGTGGACGCCGGGTTCTCGCGCGAGCCGCGCACCGACCACCGTCGCGGTCTGTCGTCCCTCGTCACGGTCGCCGTGAGCCGGGCGTCGGCCGACCAACGAGCCGGACGGGCCGGTCGTCTCGGTCCGGGCGTCGTGCTGCGGTGCTGGTCCGCGGCGGACCACGGGCACCTGGCCGCCCACCCCGAGCCCGAGATCGCCACGGCGGACCTCGCCGCCTTCGCACTGGAGGTCGCGTGCTGGGGGAGTCGCGACCTCCGTGAGCTCGCCCTTCTCGATCAGCCGCCCGTGCACGCCGTGGAGGCGGCCCGACAGGTGCTGACGGACCTCGGGGCCGTCACCGCCGAGGGCATCGCGACGCCACGGGGCCGGGTGATGGCCGGCGTGCCGGCGGACCCCCGGTTGGCGCGGGCGCTCCTCGACGGCACCGCGCTCGTCGGGGCCAGACGTGCCGCGGAGGTCGTCGCCATGCTGAGCGAGGACGTCCGCGCCGCCGACGGGGACCTCGTCGCCGCACTCCGGTCGTTGCGCACCGGGCAGCGATCGGGACCATGGCGCCGCCAGGTCACTCGGCTGGAGGCGATCGCGAACGAACAGGTGGACTCCGGGAACGAGGCGGGTGGTCGGGCGCCGACCGACGACGTGGCGGTGGGTCTGGTGGTGGCGCTGGCGCATCCCGACCGGATCGCCCGCAAGCGCCCCGGCGCATCGAGCTACCTGATGACGTCGGGGACGGGCGCGGTGCTCGCCGGGCGCGACCCGGGCTCGCTGGCCGGGCTGGAGTGGCTCGCCGTGGGGGACGCGGAGCGACGGTCGGGTGAGCGGCAGGCGCGGATCCGTGCCGCGGCCCCGCTCACCGAGGACCTGGCGATGGAGGCTGCCGGCTCGCGGTGGACCGAGGTGGACGAGGTCTCCTGGGTCGACGGCCGGGTCCGGGCTCGTCGACGCACGCTGCTGGGGGCGATCGAGCTGAGCTCCACCCCGCTCGAGGATCCGCCGTCCGACGCCGTCGCCGCGGCCGTCCAGGATGCGCTCGAGAGCGAGGGGATCGCCCTGTTCCTCTGGTCCGAGGCCGCCACCACCCTGCGGGATCGCCTCGCCTTCCTGCATCGGACCCTCGGCGGCCCGTGGCCCGACGTGAGCGACGAGGCCTTGACGCAGGTGCTGCCGTCGTGGCTGGGTCCGCAGCTGGCGAGGGTCCGCTCCGCGGAGGATCTGCGCCGCATCGACGTCGCGGCAGCGCTGCGCTCGCTGCTGCCCTGGCCGCAGGCGAGCCGGCTGGACGATCTCGCCCCGGAACGGGTGGAGGTGCCCAGCGGGTCCAGCGTGCGGATCGACTACTCCCAGGAGCAGCCCGTGCTCGCCGTGCGGCTGCAGGAGGTCTTCGGCTGGTCCGCGGTGCCCGTGCTCGCCGACGGCCGTGTCCCGCTCCTGCTGCAGCTGCTCTCGCCCGCCCGACGTCCGGCGGCCGTGACGGCGGACCTGGACTCCTTCTGGGACAACGGCTACCCCGGCGTGCGGGCCGACCTGCGCGGCCGCTACCCCAAGCACGCCTGGCCCGAGGACCCCCGTACCGCGCAGGCGACCCGGCGGACGAAGGCGCCCCGCCCTGGGCGGTGAGGACGTGGCGACGGGCACCCGGTCCGCGGAGCGGGGCTCACGGGAGGCGAGCCCGTCGTCGCCTCAGGTCGCGCGTCGGTACCGGACGTGCGTCGTGAGCGGGGACTGGAGCGCCTCGACCGGTTCGAAGTCGAAGGTCTCGATCCCGTCGAAGAGTCGTTCACCGGAGCCGAGGAGGACCGGCGCGATGTCGAGCGTCAGCTCGTCGACGACGCCGGCGCGGAGTGCCTGCCGGACCGTGGCGGCCCCGCCGGCGATGTCCACACCACGGTCACCGGCCGCCTCCAGAGCCCGGGAGTAGGCGGCGTCGAACCCGTCGGTGACGAAGTGGAACGTGGTGCCGCCCTCCATCTCGACCGACTCCCTGGCGTGATGGGTCAGCACGAACACCGGGGCGTGGTACGGCGGGTTCTCCTCCCACCAGCCCCGCCAGTCCCCGGTCCACGGGCCGCGGATCGGCCCGAACATGTTCCTGCCCATCACGTAGGCGCCTCGAGGCCGCATGAGCCAGCTGTGGGCCGTGGCGTCGGCCTCGACGGCCCGCTCGTCCCCGATGTGCCAGCGGTGCAGCTCGATGCCGCCGACGCCGAGGGGCGACTCCAGGCTCTGGTCCGGCCCCGCGACGAACCCGTCGAGCGAGATCGACAGGTGGCACGTGGTCTCGGTCATGCCACCACGGTACCGCATATCTTCCAACTAGGAATACCGTCGCACGGCCGTGTCTCGGAGCGACATATCAGCCGGCGACGACGTCCACCGCGTGCAGCATCCACGGCACGGCCAGTGCCACCGTGGGCACCACGAGCACGACGGCGGAGACCCCGAGGGCGAGTGCGGTGGCCCACCACGTCGGACGGTCCGGGTCGCGAAGTCGTTCGAGCCGGGCGAGTGCCGCACCGCCGGCGCCGAGCGCACCCGACGGGGTCCGGCTCCCGGCGAGGGCCACGATCGCCCGCGCCAGAGGGCGCTCCCCGGTCACCCGACGGGCCGCGTCGTCGGCCATCAGCTCCACCAGCACCTGGCTCTGCCGCAGTGGTGCGTCCGTGCGCAGGATCCTCGGGAACGCCCGGTGCAGGACGCCGAAGGCCTCGAGCACGAGGTCGTGGCGGGTGCGCACGTGCGCGCGCTCGTGCTCCAGGACGGCTCGGAGCGAGGCGTCGTCGAGGGCGTCGACGGCACCCTGGGAGACGACGACGCGCGAGTCTCCGCGGCGCGGGATGCAGTAGGCGACCGGGGTCTGCTCGGCGAGGATCCGCACCGCCGGCGCGACGCCGTGGGGCTGACCGAGCAGGTCGACGAGCTCCCGCGTACGGCGCCGCCGCCGCTGGGTGTCCCGCCAGACGTTCCAGGCCGCCCACCAGAACCGGCCCCACACGACGAAGCCGAAGCCCAGCACGGCGACGTGAGCGGCCACCTGCCACGGGCTCGGGTCGTCACCCGTGACGAGCCACAGTGCGGTGGCGAGGCCGGCACCGGACATGGCGAGGATCGCCGCCAGTGCCAGGGACTGCCACATGACGATGCCGGCGGCGGGGGAGAGCAGGGGCCAGCGTGCCTTCGAGAGCAGTGCAGGCACCGGCAGTGCCAGGGCGAGGCCGATGAGGCCCAGTGTGATCGGGGTCATGGTCCGGACGGGGGGCCGCCGCGTTCGATCTCCGCGAGCGCCGCCCGCAGTGCGGCGGCCTCCTCGGCGTCGACGCTGCGAGCGAAGTGCACGAGGGCGGAGGTGCGGTCGCCGCCCGCCTCGTCGAGTGCAGCGTGCAGGACCTCGGCGGTGGCCTCGTCGCGAGACTGTGCCGGCAGGTAGCGGTAGGCGCGACCGTCACGCTCGCGCACGACCATCTCCTTGCCGCCGAGCCGGTCGAGCACCGTCATGACGGTCGTGTACGCCAGCTCTCCGTCGAGTGCCGTGAGCACGTCGCGCACGGACTGCGATCCGTCGGCCTCCCACAGCACGTTCATGACCGCGCGCTCGAGATCGCCGAGTCGGGGCGTCCCGGGCTTGGAGGCGGTGTCGCGGGGATGGCTGCGCCGTGTCATGCGTCTCAATCTACTACGCAGGGTAGGAGGTAGTGGCGTCCGACCTCCAGTAGTCCTACACTCGGTAGTAGTTACTACGTTCAGTAGTAGTGAGGAGAGGCCCGATGGAAGCGCTCGAGATCGCCCGGTGGCAGTTCGGCATCACCACCGTCTACCACTTCTTCTTCGTCCCGATCACCATCGGACTCGTCTTCCTGGTCGCCATCCTGCAGACCGCGTGGCACCGCACCGGCAACGAGAAGTACCTCCGGCTCACCCGCTTCTACGGCAAGCTCTTCCTGATCAACTTCGCGATGGGCATCGCCACCGGCATCGTGCAGGAGTTCCAGTTCGGGATGAACTGGAGCGACTACTCCCGGTTCGTCGGCGACGTCTTCGGTGCCCCGCTCGCCATCGAGGGGCTGCTGGCGTTCTTCCTCGAGTCGACGTTCCTCGGCCTCTGGATCTTCGGCTGGGACCGGCTCAAGCCCGCCCTGCACCTCGCCTGCATCTGGATCGCCGCGATCGGCACGGCGCTCTCCGCCTACTTCATCCTCGCCGCCAACTCCTTCATGCAGAACCCGGTCGGGTTCACCATGAACGACGGCGCCGGCCGAGCAGAGCTCACCGACTTCTGGGCGGTGATGACCAACCCGGTCGTCCTCGTCACGTTCCCGCACACGATGTTCGCCTGCTTCATGGTCGGTGGTGCGCTCATGGCCGGCGTCGCCGTGTGGCAGCTGCTGCGTCGGCGTCCGGCCGCCGACGACGCCAGCGAGGCTGGCGCCGACTCCGGCGCCGCCGACCGTGACGCCTTCCGGACCGCCGCGCGTCTCGGTGCGGTGACCGTGCTGATCGCCGGCCTCGGCACGATGATCTCCGGCGACTTCCAGGGCAAGGTCATGACCGAGGTCCAACCGATGAAGATGGCGGCGGCGGAGGGCCTGTACGAGGACAAGGCCCCGGCCCCGTTCTCGCTGCTCACCGTCGGCACCCTCGACGGCAGCGAGCCGGTGTTCGAGCTGCAGGTCCCGCACCTGCTGTCCTACCTCGGAACCGGGACGTGGGACGGCGAGGTCCGCGGCATCGACTCCCTGCAGGCCGAGTACACCGAGCTCTACGGGGAGGGCGACTACGCCCCCAACATCCCGGTCACCTACTGGACCTTCCGGATGATGATCACGGCCGGCGGGCTCGCGATGCTGGCAGGGACGTGGATGCTGTGGGCCACCCGCAAGGGCCGCTACCCCCAGCGGAACACCCGATCCGGGCGCTGGTTGCTGCGGACGGCCGTCGTGCTGCCGTTCCTGCCCCTGGCTGCGAACTCCTTCGGCTGGATCTTCACCGAGATGGGCCGCCAGCCCTGGGTGGTCTTCGGGCTCATGCCCACCGAGGCCGGGGTCTCGCCCAGCGTCAGCGCCGGCACCGTCCTGACGTCGCTCGTCGCCTTCACGGCGCTCTACGGGCTCCTCGCGGTGGTGGAGGTCAAGCTGCTGCTGACCTACATCCGCAAGGGCCTGCCCGACGCCGACCCGCCCGAGGTCTCCGAGGACCCGGACGCCCCGCTCGCCTACGCCTACTGATCTGCACGGAAGAAGAGATCCATGGAGCTCACCACCGTCTGGTTCGTCGTCATCGCCTTCCTGTGGGTCGGCTACCTCGTCCTGGAGGGATTCGACTTCGGCGTCGGCATGCTGACCGCGATCATGGCGCGCGACGAGAAGGAGCGCCGCGTCCTGCTCAACACGATCGGACCGGTCTGGGACGGCAACGAGGTGTGGCTGCTGGTCGCCGGCGGTGCCACCTTCGCGGCGTTCCCGGAGTGGTACGCGACGCTGTTCAGCGGCTTCTACCTGCCGCTGCTGCTCATCCTGCTGGCCCTGATCGTGCGCATCGTCGGGCTGGAGTACCGCAGCAAGCGGCCCGAGGCCGAGTGGAAGCGGCGTTGCGACGTCGGCATCGTCGTCGGGTCGTTCGTGCCGGCGCTGCTGTGGGGCGTCGCCCTGGCCAACATCGTCGCGGGCGTCCCGATCGACGCCGACAAGGAGTACGTCGGCACGTTCCTCGACCTCCTCAGCCCCTACGCCCTGCTGGGCGGGCTCGTGACCCTCACCGTGTTCCTCGTGCACGGAGCGATCTTCGTCGGCCTCAAGACGGTGGGTGACATCCGTGAGCGGGCCCGGGTCCTCGCCCTGCGGGTCGGCGTCGTGGCCGCTCTGCTCGCCGTGGTCTTCATCGTCTGGACGAGCGCGCGCGACGGTGGCCTGCTGCCCTGGGTCGCCGGAGGCGTCGCCGCCGTGGCTCTCGTCGGCGGTCTCGCCGCCGCCTGGGCGGGTCGCGAGGGCTGGGCCTTCACCGGCACGGCGGCAGCCATCACCGGCGTCGTGGTCATGATGTTCGGCGCCCTGTTCCCCGACGTCATGCCGTCCTCGCTCGACCCGGCCTGGAGTCTCACCACGGAGAACGCGTCCTCGACGCCCTACACACTCACCATCATGACGTGGGTGGCGGCGGTCTTCACGCCGCTCGTCATCGGCTACCAGGCGTGGTCGTACTGGGTCTTCCGCAAGCGGATCGGCACGCACCACATCCCCGACGACGTGTTGGTCGGCTCCGGCGACGCGCGATGAGACCACTGGATCCCCGACTCCTGAGACGCTCCCGCGCGGTGCGGTCGCTGCTGGCGCTCTGCATCGCGCTGGGCGTGCTCGCCGCCGGACTGCTGGTCGGGCAGGCGTGGTTCGTGGGTCTGACGGTGGCAGCACTGTTCGACGGGACGCCGGTGCTCGCCCCGGCCGTGGTCCTCGCCGGCCTGCTGGTGGCCCGCGGCCTGGTGAGCTGGGCGACGTCGACGCTCTCGGCGCGGGCCTCGGTGGCGGTCCGGACGGGGCTCCGGCACGACCTGCTCGACCACCTCCTGGACGCCCGACGCGTCGGCCAGGTGCCGCAGAGCGCGCGCTTCAGCGTGCTGCTCGGCGACGGGCTGGAGAAGCTCGACGGCTACGTCGCGCGGTTCCTGCCCCAGGTGGTGCTGGTGGGCATCGTCCCGGCGGTGGTGGTCCTCGCCCTCGCGGTCGTCGACCCGCTCTCAGCGGTCATCGTGGTGCTGACCGTGCCCCTGGTCGTCGTCTTCCTGATCCTGGTGGGCCTGGTGACCCGCGACCGCGTCGACCGACGGTGGGGTGAGCTGGGCCGGTTGGGTCGGCACTTCTCCGACGTCCTCGACGGCATCGTCGTGCTGAAGATCTTCGGCCGTGACCAGGAGCGTGGGCTGCGTGCCACGGGTGAGCGGCACCGACGCGCGACCATGGAGTCCCTGCGCACGGCGTTCCTCTCCTCCCTGGTCCTCGAGCTCTTCTCCACGCTCTCGGTGGCTCTGGTGGCCGTGAGCACCGGGCTGCGGATGGTCGGTGGCGACGTCGACCTCGCCACCGGACTGTTCGTCATCGTGCGCGCTCCGGAGGCCGATCTGCCACTGCGTCGGCTCGGGGCGAGCTTCCACGACAGCGTCGACGGAGCGACGGTCGCGCAGGAGGCGATGGACCTGTTGGAGACCGGTCGCGCGAGCGGTTGGGCACAGCTCGGCGACGGTGAGCGCCGAGACGCCGCCATCGTCCTGGAGAACCTCACCGTCACCCACCCGGGGCGCAGCCGGCCCGCCCTGCACGTCCACCACGAGGTGCTCCGGCCCCGCGAGTTCGTGGCGGTCACCGGTGCGTCGGGCTCGGGCAAGTCGACCCTGCTGGCGGTCCTGCTGGGCTTCGTGCAGCCCAGCGCCGGCCACGTCCGGGTCGGGCCCTACGAGCTCGACCAGCTCGACGTCGAGCACTGGCGCCGCGGCATCGCCTGGGTGTCGCAGCAACCGGGACTGTTGGCCGGCACGATCGCGGACAACGTGCGCCTCGGTGATCCGGGGGCCGACGACGACTCCGTGGTCGACGCGCTTCGGGACGCCGGTGCCGCGGATCTCGCGCCGGATCGTGAGGTCGACGAGGCCGGGAGCAATCTGTCGGCGGGGGAGCGGCGCAGAGTCGGCATCGCGCGGGCGTTGCTGCGGGTACGAACCGGCAGAGCCCACCTCCTGCTGCTGGACGAGCCGACCGCCGGCCTCGACGCCCGACGGGAGAGCGCGGTGCTCGGCGTCCTGTGCGACCTCGACGTCACCGTGGTCGTCGTCTCACACCGGCCGGAGGCGGTCCATGTCGCAGAGCGGGAGATCCGGCTCAGCGTGCCGGCGGAGGTGGACGCATGAGGGGACGCCTCGTTCTGGGGGCGGTGCTCGCGGCCGGTGCCCAGCTGAGCTCGCTGGCTCTGCTGCTCACGTCGGGCTGGCTCATCGTCCGCGCCGCGCAGCAGCCGCCGGTCCTCTACCTCCTCGTGGCCGTCACCTCGGTCCGGATGTTCGGTGTCGCACGGGCCGCCATGCGCTACGCCGAGCGGCTGCTGACCCACGACGTCGCGCTCTGGCGCGTCATCGAGACGCGCGTCGCCGCCTATCGTGCGCTCGACCGCGTCGCACCGGCCGGACTGGCAGGACGTCGGCACGGGGACGTCGTGCAGCGGGTGGTGCGTGACGTCGAGCGCACCCAGGACCGACTGCTGCGGATCCGGCTCCCGTGGATCTCGGCCATCGTGACGGTCGTCGTGGTGGTCGCGGTCGTGGCGTGGCTGTTGCCGGCCGCGGGTGGCGTGCTGGCGGCCCAGTGCGCCGTCGTCGCTGTGTTCGTGCGCTGGTGGGTGCCGCGTGCGGTCCGCCGCCGAGTGGCGCCGGACTCCGTCCTCGCCGCCGGGGCCACCGAGCTCGCGCGGGTCGCCCCCGACCTGCTGGCCTACGGTTCCTCCCGCGGGCGCGCCTCGTCCGTGCACGTGGCCGTCGACGACCTCGCGGAGCGGAGTCGGCACGACGCCTGGACGCACGGTGCTGCCTCTGCCCTGGTGCTGGGCTCCTCAGCGACCAGCGTCGTCGCCATCGCGCTCCTGACGGCTGGGTCGGGGCTCGCAGCGGCGGTCGTGGGGGTCGTGGTCCTGGCGCCGATCGGTCTGGCCGAGGTGCTCGACTCCCTGGCGGAGGCGGAGCGACACCGGCCAGAGGTCGAGGACGCGGAGCGGCGTCTGCGGGAGCTGGCCGAGCTGGAGCAGCCCGTCGCCGAGCCGTCCGGCCCCGCCGCCGAGCCAACCGGCCACGACCTCGAGCTCGAGGACCTCGCTGTGGGGTGGGGTGGCGAGGCCGTGGCCGAGGAGCTGTCCGCGACGGTCCCTGCCGGCGACGTGCTGCTCGTGACGGGGCCGAGCGGGAGCGGGAAGAGCACGCTCGCAGCCACGCTGCTTCGCCTCGTCTCGCCGGTCCGTGGCACGGTCCGGCTGGGCGGCGTCGAGATCGAGCGACTGACCGGTGAGGTGGTGCGTCAGCGCATCGGCATGCTCGGACAGGACGAACCCGTCTTCGACACCACGATCCGCGAGAATCTTCGGGTCGCGGCGCCCTCCGCCTCCGATGAGCAGCTCCACGACGCCCTTCGCCGAGCCGGGCTGCTCGACCTCCTGACCGCGCTGCCCGACGGCCTGGACACCCCGGTCGGTGAGGGTGGGAACCGGCTGTCCGGCGGCGAGCGCCAACGTCTGGCCCTCGCCCGTCTGGTGCTGGCTGACCACGACGTCCTGGTGCTCGACGAGCCCACCGAGCACCTCGACGAGCCCACCGCCCGGGCACTGCTCGACGACGTCGCCGCACTGGCCGGGGTCCACTCGCTCGTCGTCATCACGCACAGCCCGGCCGTGCTGGAGCGCTTCGCGGGAGCCCGCCGCGTCACACTCGGCCCCACCTCCACCCCCGCCGACGGAGGGATCCCTAGGGTGGAGGCGTGACTACCGAGCTTCTCGTCGCCCTCATCGCCCTCGCCGTCGTCGTCCTCGGCGGTGGCGGCGCCCTCCTCGTCAGGCGGGGCCGCTCCGAGCTGCCGCCGCCCAGCGAGCTCGACGCCGTCACCGAGGAGTACATCGAGCACCCGGAGGACCCGGAGCCGCACCTCGCCTCCGATGCTGAGGAGCCACCGTTCGAGGAGACCCCGGCCGACGAGCGCGAGGGGACGCCGGATGCCGACGCCGCTGCGCCGGCCGGAACCGCGACCCTCGAGCGGCCGGAGGCACCGCGCGGCCGACTCGTCCGACTGCGCAGCCGACTCGCGAGGTCCAACTCCTCGCTCGGGCGAGGTCTGCTCTCCGTGCTCGGCCGCGCGGACCTGGACGAGGCGGCCTGGGAGGAGCTGGAGGACACCCTGCTCGCCGCCGACGTCGGCGTGGGCCCCACCACGGAGCTCGTCGAGAGCCTGAGGACGCGAGTGAAGGTCGAGGGCATCGACGATCCGGAGCGTGCCAAGGCCGCGCTGCGTGAGGAGCTCGTCGCGCTCGTGGGCCCGTCGCTGGACCGGTCGCTGCAGGCCGCGGGCAGCGACGGGAAGCCGGGAGTCGTGCTCGTGGTCGGCGTCAACGGCACGGGCAAGACGACGACGGTGGGCCGCCTGGCCCGCGTCCTCGTCGCGGAGGACCGGTCGGTCGTGCTCGGCGCCGCGGACACGTTCCGCGCCGCTGCCGCCGATCAGCTGCAGACGTGGGGCGAACGCGTCGGCGTGCCCACCGTGCGCGGCCCGGAAGGCGGTGACCCGGCGAGCGTCGGCTTCGAGGCCGTCCAGCAGGGCATCGCGGACGGTGTGGACACGGTGCTCGTCGACACGGCCGGACGCCTGCACACCAAGGCGGGCCTCATGGTCGTGCTCGGCAAGGTCAAGCGCGTCGCCGAGAAGCAGGCCCCGATCACCGAGGTGCTCCTCGTCATCGACGCCACCACCGGCCAGAACGGCCTCAAGCAGGCGCAGGTCTTCGGTGAGGTGGTCGACGTGACCGGTGTGGTCCTCACCAAGCTCGACGGCACGGCCAAGGGCGGAATCGTCGTCGCGGTGCAGCGCGAGCTGGGCGTCCCGGTCAAGTTCGTGGGACTCGGCGAGGGCGCCGACGACCTCGCGCCGTTCGACGCCGAGGAGTTCGTGGACGCGCTGCTGGCCTGACTCAGCCGGAGGGGAAGGTCAGCCCCGTCATCTCCTCCGAGGCCGCCCAGATGCGGCGCGCGTCGTCGCGGCTCTCCAGCCTGCTGTAGAGCTCCTGCTCGGCCGGTGGACCGCCGAGATGGCCCATCCCGCTCGGTCCGTAGAAGCCGCCCGATCGAGCCGACGGCGACGTCGCGGCGTAGACGGCCGGCAGCTGCGCCGACCCGCCCGTGCCGACGAGGAGACCGCGTCGCGACATGGCCCGGATCATCCGGACACCCAGGGTGTCCCGTGACCGGCCGATCTCCGGTCGCGCCGCCAGCAGGCTGGTGGGAGCGATCCCGGGGTGGGAGATGGTGCTGGTCAGACCCCAGCCGAGCTCCTCGCTGCGCCGGGCGAGCTCCAGCCCGAACAGGCCGAAGGCGATCTTGGACTGGCTGTAGGCGTGCTGTCCGTTGTACGAGCGTTCCCAGTTCAGGTCGTCCCAGTGCATGCTGTGGCGATTCGCCGAGATGCTGATCTGGGAGGTCACGCGTGCGTTCCCGGCCCGCAGGAGCGGCAGCAGGTGGGCGACGAGGGCGACGTGGCCGAGGTAGTTCGTGCCGAGCTGGAGCTCGAAGCCGTCGGCGGTCTCGCGCCGCGGCGGCGCCATCACCCCGGCGTTGTTGAGCAGCAGGTCCACGCGGTCCTCGTCGGCGTGCAGCGCGTCCGAGAACGCCTCGATGCTCGCGAGCGAGCCGAGGTCGAGCTCGCGCACCTGCACGTCCGCGCCGGGGACC
>JBQGDU010000283.1:0-2160 GCA_052039245.1 Aeromicrobium sp.
CTCCCTCCTGCAGGTCCGAGACCGGGATCTCCAGGTGGGTGATGTCTCCGTGCGCCATGACGGCTCCTCTCGCCACCGTCAGTCTCCCGCCGCGACCGAGCGATGACAACAGGTTCAGCGACGCCGGTACGTGACGATGTCGAACGGGACCCGCTCCGGCTCCGGTCCGACGTGCGGGATGCGTCCGACCTCCTGCCACCGCTCCCAGTCGACGGCCGGGAAGTACGTGTCACCCTGCGGGGAGGCGGCCACGCGCGTGACGCACATGAGGTGGACGAGGTCGCGCTCGAGCGCCTCTGCGTACACCTGCGCTCCCCCGACGACGAACACCTCGTCGTCGAGCTCGGCGGCGCGGGCAAGCGCGGTATCCAGGCTCCCGGCGGTCTCGACGCCGTCGGCCGACCAGTCCGGCTGACGGGTGACCACGATGGTGGTGCGTCCGGGCAGCGGCCGGCCGATGGACTCGAAGGTCGCGCGGCCCATCACCAACGGATGGCCCAGAGTCAGCTGCTTGAAGTGTGCGAGGTCCTCCGGGAGCCGCCACGGCAACGAACCGTCGACACCGATGACCCCGTTGGCCCCGACCGCGACGACGAGGGTGACGGTGGTGCGCTGGCTGTGCGTCACGTGCTCAGACCGCGATCGGTGCCTTGATGGCCGGGTGGGGGTCGTAACCGGTGACCTTGACCGAGTCGAGCGTGAAGCCGTCGATGCTCGTGACGGACGGGTCGAGCCAGAGCTCCGGCAGCGGCCGAGGCTCGCGGGTGAGCGGCTCGCGCGCCTGCTCGAGGTGGTTGGAGTACAGGTGCGCGTCGCCGAGGGTGTGCACGAAGTCGCCCACCCGCAGTCCGGTGACCTGCGCGACCATATGGGTGAGCAGCGCGTAGGACGCGATGTTGAACGGAACGCCGAGGAAGACGTCGGCCGAGCGCTGGTAGAGCTGACAGCTCAGGGTGCCGGGGTCGTCTCCGACGCCGGGAGCGACGTAGAACTGGAAGAACGCATGGCACGGGGCGAGTGCCATCGCGTCGAGCTCGGCCACGTTCCAGGCGCTGACGATGTGTCGACGCGAGTTCGGGTCGGACTGCAGGGCGTCGATGACCCCGGCCAGCTGGTCGATCGTCGCTCCCGACGGCGTGGGCCAGGATCGCCACTGGTGGCCGTAGACCGGTCCGAGGTCGCCGTTCTCGTCGGCCCACTCGTCCCAGATGGTGACGCCGTTCTCGCGCAGGTACCCGGTGTTGGTGTCGCCCGCGACGAACCACAGGAGCTCGGCGACGACCGACTTCAGGTGCACCTTCTTGGTGGTGACGACGGGGAAGCCCTCGCGCAGGTCGAACCGCATCTGGTGACCGAAGACGCTGCGCGTCCCGGTGCCGGTCCGGTCCCCCTTCTCCACCCCTTCGTCGAGGATCCGCTGGACGAGGTCGAGGTACGCGCGCATGTCTCGCAGACTACCAACGACGTCGGACGAGATCGGCTCGTCGTCGTCCGACACGACGTGACGCTGTGCGAGACTTTCGGCCATGTTCCCCGCCGAGTACGACTCCTCGCCGAAGGAGATCCGGAACTTCGCGGCACTGCAGGTCGTCATCACCGCCGTGTTCGTCCTGATCCTCTATCTCGCGCTCGGAGGCGTGGACGCGCCCCTCCCCGCCTGGTGGGTCCTGCTGCTCCTGCTGCTGCCCACCGCTGTGGCCGCCGTGCTCGCCGAGCGGGTCTGGATGTCCACCCCGCCGCTCGACCCGTCCGAGCCCGCGGAGGAGCAGCGACGTCGGGGCGTCGCGATCTTCGCCGGGCACACCGTCCGCCGTCTCGCCATCTGCCAGGTCCCGGTGATCGTCTCCATCCTCGTCACCTTCGTCGCCCCGTGGGCGGGCTGGCCGCTCGTCGTCGGTGCGGTGCCCGCCATCGCGCTGCTCGCCTTCGAGACCACGCCCGGTCTGCGCAGCACCGCCTTGACCGAGGCCCTGCTGGACACCGAGGGTGCGGAGTCCCAGCTGGTCGAGGCCTTCCGCGAGCCGCGCCGCTGACGCCCGGAATATCCGTTGGGGCACGCGCCTCGCGACGTGCGATACTCGCCGACGACGGGATCAGTGGTCCTGCGGTCGTCACCGCCGAGGGTCCCACGCGTCGTACCCCGTCACGCCGTCCATGGCT
>JBQGDU010000284.1:0-3524 GCA_052039245.1 Aeromicrobium sp.
GTGAGAGCCCGTACGCTGTGGCGAGCGCCTCGACGAGGGTGGACTTCCCGGTGCCGTTCTCCCCGACGAGGAAGGTCACGCCCGGGGTCATGCGCAGTCCGTCCCGCAGGAGGTGGCGGGCCACCGGCAGCTCGGCGAGCCAGGGCTCCGGCGTGGACGTCGTCACGTCGGCCGGCAGGACCCGGACCACGGGTGGCTGGTCGAGGTCCATGGACGTCTGTGTGTCAGCGGCTGGCGACTGGACGGGACAGACGTCGGGTCCGGGTCGGCGACCCGGGCCCGACGATCAGCGTCGTGCAGCCCTCAGGCGAAGGTCCGCTCCATGAGGTCCTTGTGCTCCTCGTCGTGGCGGGACTTGGAGCCGACGGCCGTGGTGGAGGACTCGGGCCGCGTGATGGGCACGATGGCCCGCTCCAGCGCCCCGGGGTAGTGCATCGCGACGTGGGGCCAGGGACCCTGGTTGTCCGGCTCGTCCTGCACCCAGCGGACCTCCTTGAGGCCGGAGAAGCGCGCCAGCTCGCTGCGCAGCTCCTCGATCGGGCGCGGGTAGAGCTGCTCCACGCGGACGATCGCCGTGCGGGGTGAGTCGCCCTCGCGCTTGGCGCGCTCGGCGAACAGCTCCCACGCGATCTTGCCCGAGCACAGCAGCACGCGGTCGACGCTCTCGGGGTCGACGGTGTCGTCACCGATGACGGGTCGCCACGTGCCCGACGTGAAGTCGTCCGGCTGCGAAGCGGCGGCCTTGCTGCGCAGCATCGACTTCGGGGTGAAGACGATGAGCGGTCGGTGTTCGGCCTCCAGAGTCTGCTTGCGCAGCAGGTGGAAGTACGACGCCGGCGTGGACGGCTGGGCGACGGTCATCTCGTCGTTGGCGGCCAGCGTCAGGAACCGCTCGATGCGTCCTGAGGAGTGGTCCGGCCCTTGGCCCTCGTACCCGTGCGGTAGCAGCAGCACGACGCCGGACTTCTGACCCCACTTGGTCTCACCGGCGGAGATGTACTCATCGATGACCGACTGAGCGCCGTTGATGAAGTCGCCGAACTGCGCCTCCCACATCGTCAGCGCCTCCGGACGAGCGACCGAGTAGCCGTACTCGAAGCCGAGCGCGGCGTACTCGCTCAGCAGCGAGTCGTAGACGTAGAACGTCGCCTGGTCCTCATCGATGTGCGACAGGGGCGTCCACTCGCTGCCGTTGACCCGGTCGATGATCGTGGCGAAACGGGACGAGAACGTGCCGCGACGCGTGTCCTTGCCGGCGAGACGCACGGGTCGCCCCTCCAGCAGCAAGGAACCCATCGCGATGATCTCGCCGGTGCCCCAGTCGATCGGGCCGTTGCTGATCGACTGGGCGCGGCGCTGCAGCTGGGGCAGCACCTTCGGATGCACCGTGAAGCCCTCCGGGACCGCGGTGTACGAGTCGGCGACGGCCTTCAGGGTCTCGGGCGAGACGGCCGTCTGGAGGCCGGCCTCCGGCTCGTCGGGCTTCTCCGGGTAGTCCGGTGTGCGGGTGTAGGAGGGGTCGCTGTTCGCCTCCTTGACGTCGGCGAAGTTGCGCTCCAGCTGGGCCTGGTAGTCCGCGAGCGCCTCCTCGGCCTCCTCGAGGGTGATGTCACCACGACCGACCAGAGCCTCGGTGTAGAGCTTGCGCACCGACTTCTTGTTGTTGATCGTGTCGTACATCAGCGGCTGGGTGAAGCTCGGGTCGTCGCCCTCGTTGTGACCGCGGCGGCGGTAGCAGACGAGGTCGATGACGACGTCCTTCTTGAACGTCTTGCGGTACGCGTAGGCCAGCTCGGCCACGCGGATGCAGGCCTCGGGGTCGTCGGCGTTGACGTGGAAGACCGGTGCCTGGACCATCCGGGCGACATCGGTGCAGTACGTCGACGACCGTGACGACGACGGGCTCGTCGTGAACCCGACCTGGTTGTTCACGATGACGTGGATGGTGCCGCCGGTGCGGTAACCGCGCAGCTGGCTCAGGTTGAGCGTCTCGGCGACGACTCCCTGGCCGGCGAAGGCGGCGTCACCGTGCACGAGAACCGGCAGGACAGGGAAGGCCTCGCCCTGGTTGAGCCGGTCCTGCTTGGCTCGCGTGATGCCCTCCAGGACCGGGTCGACGACCTCCAGGTGCGAGGGGTTGGCGGCCACGGAGACCTTGATGCTGTCGCCGTGCTCGGAGGTGTACTCGCCCTCGACGCCCAGGTGGTACTTGACGTCGCCGGAGCCCTGGACGGTGCGAGGGTCGATGTTGCCCTCGAACTCGCGGAAGACCTGACCGGCGTTCTTGCCCGCGATGTTGACCAGGACGTTGAGCCGGCCGCGGTGGGCCATGCCGATGCAGACCTCGTCGAGACCGTCGCCGGCGGCCTCCTCGCAGATCTCATCGAGCAGCGGGACGGTGGTCTCACCACCCTCGAGGCTGAAGCGCTTCTGCCCGACGAACTTGGTCTGCAGGAACGTCTCGAAGGCCTCGGCCTGGTTGAGCTTGAGCAGGATGCGCAGCTGCTCCTCGCGCGGGGGCTTGGTGTGACCGATCTCGATGCGGTCCTGCAGCCACTGGCGCTCGTCGGGGTCCTGGATGTGCATGTACTCCAGGCCGATCGTGCGGCAGTAGGAGTCGCGCAGGACACCGAGGATCTCGCGCAGCTTCATGAAGCGCTTGCCCGAGCCGGAGGCGAACGAGCCGGTGGCGAACTCGCGGTCGAGGTCCCACAGCGTCAGTCCGTGCTGTGCGACGTCGAGGTCGGGGTGGCTGCGCTGGCGGTACTCCAGCGGGTTGGTGTCGGCCATCAGGTGGCCGCGCACGCGGTACGCGTGGATGAGCTCCAGCACGCGGGCCTGGCGGTGCACCTCGTCGTCGTGGCTGACCGGGATGTCCTGGGCCCAGCGGATCGGCTCGTACGGGATGCGCAGCGCGCGGAAGATCTCGTCGTAGAAGCCGTCCTCGCCCAACAGGTACTGGTGGACGCGTCGCAGGAACTCACCGGACTGCGCTCCCTGGATCACCCGGTGGTCGTAGGTGGAGGTGAGGGTCATCATCTTGGAGATGGCGAGCTGCGCGAGCGTGTGCTCCGAAGCGCCCTGGAACTCCGGCGGGTAGTCCATGGAGCCGACGCCGATGATGACGCCCTGGCCCTTCATGAGCCGCGGCACCGAGTGGTTGGTGCCGATGCCGCCGGGATTGGTGAGGCTGGCGGTCGTGCCGAGGAAGTCGGAGACCTCGAGCTTGCCGTCGCGGGCCTTCTTGACCATGGCCTCATAGGCCTGCCAGAACTCCGCGAAGCCCATCGTCTCGGCGGCCTTGATGGACGGCACGAGCAGCTGTCGGACACCCTTGGCGTTCTTGCTGTCGATGGCGAGGCCGAAGTTGACGTGCTCGGGCCGCAGCTGGACCGGCTTGCCCTTCTCGTCGGTGTCGTAGCCGGTGTTCAGCTCCGGCATCGCCCCGAGGGCCTTGACGACGGCGTAGCCGATCAGATGGGTGAAGGAGACCTTGCCGCCGCGGGCGCGGGCCAGATGGTTGT
>JBQGDU010000285.1:0-3042 GCA_052039245.1 Aeromicrobium sp.
GGCCAGCAGATCGGCCGGGAGCCGGAGTCCGTCGACTGCGCCGAGCCGCTCGAGGCCGAGGTGGGGGCCACGGGTCGGTGCGAGCTCACCGACTCCGGATCCACCTACGGCGTCGACGTCGAGGTCACGAAGGTCGAGGGCGACACCGCCTCGTTCGACATCCAGGTCGACTCAGCACCCACCGAGTGAACGACGATGCCGCACGGATGTGCCGCGCGGCATCGGTCCGCAGGACCGCCGGACGTCAGTCCTGCCTGGACCGCTCCCTGGAGCGGTAGGCGGCACGACGCTCCAGCACGCGACGCTCGGCCTGCTGCTTCTCCAGCGGCGTGATCTCCATCTTGTGCTTGGAGACGACGTAGGGCGTCTCGCCGACGATCGCGTTGTGGCTGCCGCTGAACAGGTACTTGCTGCCCAGGTTGATCATCGTGGCGAGCCGGTTGCGGTTGCCGAGCAGCGTGAGGATGTGCAGGGCCACCCAGATGATCCAGGCGAGGAAGCCCTTGAGCTTCGGCATGAAGGCGATCTCGGCGACGGCCGAGTTCTTGCCGATCGTCGCCATCGTGCCCTTGTCGGAGTACTGGAAGGGCTTGAGGGTCTTGCCCTTGAGCTCGGCCTTGATGTGCTTGGCGGCGTGCTTGCCGCCCTGGATGGCCGGCTGGGCGAGCTGCGGCAGCGGATCGGGGCCGATGGAGATGTCGCCGATGGCGAAGACGTCCTCGCGGTCCTTGACCCGCTGGTGCTCGTCCACCTCGATGCGGCCGCCGCGGCCCTGCGGGACGTCCCAGTCGAGGACGCTGGGGTGCGCGGTCACTCCGGTGGCCCAGACGATGATGCCGGCCTCGAGGAACTCCTGCTCGCCCTCGTGCTCGACGAGCACACCGTCCTCGCGGACCTCCTTGACGGCCGTGTTCAACCGCAGGTCGACGTCGCGCTTCTCCAGCGAGCGGCGGGCGTAGTCGCGCAGCTTCTCATCGAACGGCCCGAGCACGTGCGGGGCCATCTCCAGGAGCGTGACGTGGATCCGCGCACGGTCCAGCTCGGGATACGTGGTGGGCATGTCGTGGTTGCGGAACTCCGCGAACGCGCCGGCCGTCTCCACGCCGGTGGCGCCGCCACCGACGACCACGATCCGCAGATCGGACTCCTGGCCGTTGATGGCGAACTCCTCGAGGTTCGCGAAGAGCTGGTCGCGGACCTTGAGGGCGTCGGAGCGCTTGTACAGCGGATGCGCGTGCTCCTCGGCGCCCGGCGTGCCGAAGTAGTTGGTGGTGACGCCGTTGGCGAGGATGAGCTTGTCGTAGGTGACGGAGACGTCACCGTGCAGGGTCAGCGTGTGGCTCGCGTGGTCGATGTGCGTGACGATGCCCTTGACGAAGCGCACGTTGCGCTGCTTGGCACGGATCGCCCGCAGGAACCACGTGATGTCGCCGGGGTTCAGGCTCGCGGTGGCCACCTGGTACAGCAGCGGCTGGAAGGTGTTGTACGTGTGCCGGTCGATCAGGGTGACGTCGACGTCGGCGCGCTTGAGCTTGCGGACGGCTGCGACGCCGCCCAACCCCCCGCCGACGACGACGACGTGCGGGCGCTTGCGCACGGGAGCAGGGGTGCTTGCCATGGTCCTGATGCTACTCGCGTGACGCCGGTCACGAGCCCGCGCGGGCCTTGCTCAGGCCGAGGACCGTGCGGCGAACCACGCCTTGGCCGGCTGCCGGTTGAGCAGGACCAGGACGAGCACGGCGAGCGCGATCGTCGGGACCCCGGCCACGGTGAAGACCAGTGAGGTCGCGATGGTGACGCCGCACATGACGATCAGGGCCAGACGGCCCGCTCGTCGGCCGGTCCTCGCCCACAGCGCCGCCAGCGCGCCCATCGACCCGAGGGCGATCCAGACGATGGTCATGTACCGGGAGGAGGTGAAGAACTCATCGATGCTCATCCCCGACCCGTCGAGGAAGTCCTTCATCAGGCCAGGTTCCTCGAGGGCCTGGCGGTAGACGTCGGCGCCGACCGTGAACGCGAGGAGACCGACCACCCCCATCGCTGCCACCAGCGCCGAGGTGCCGAACGCCGTCCAGACGGCTGCTTCGACCGCGCCCGGCCGACGCGCCGGGCCGGCCGGTGGAGTCGCCGGCGCCGGGGCACCGGTGGCGGTGAGCTGCGCCGTGGGAGCCGCGGCGGCTCCGCCGGCCGCCGGCTGGGAGGGGTGGTGCGGGACGGCCGTCGCCCCCTCCGCCTTCTGGGCAGGAGTCGGTGGGACCGGTCGCCCGTTCTTGAGCGCGAACCATCGACGGGCGTCGCGTGACCAGAGGGTCGTCGCGCAGAGGAGTGCGAGAGCACCCGGCAGGATCCCGGCGACACCGGTGAGCACGAACAGGAGCGCGCCGAGCACCAGCATGACGGTGAGGATCCAGCGCGACGGCTCGTGACCTCGGGCCGTGTAGATCGCGAAGACGCCGGCCGCGATGGACAGCGCGACGACGACCTGGGCCGCGATCCGCAGGTAGGCCAGGAGCTGGTCCATCGTCAGCTCGGTGCCGGAGATCGGCTCGGTCTCGAGGACGGGCTTGAGCCCCTCCTGCATGTCGAGTGAGCCCCAGTCGCCCAGCACCGTCATCAGGTTGAGGACGAGGAGCACGGCACTGAACCCGACGAACAGGCACGCGAGCGTCACCGGCGTCGGACGTCGGGGGGCGTCGGGCATGCGGTCACCCTACAGAGGACTCCTGGGACCGACCGCAGGCGCAGCGACACGGCCGGCCCCTGCGGGAACCGGCCGCGTCGCTGCTGGTGCCGGGGGTCAGCCGGCGATGGTCAGGGCGTCGCCCTCGAGGTCTCGATCGACCCGGACGACGTCGCCGTCGCGCACCTCACCGGCCAGCAGCGCCTTGGCGAGCTGGTCGCCGATGGCCTGCTGCACCAGGCGGCGCAGCGGCCTGGCACCGTACGCCGGGTCCCAGCCGGTGAGGGCCAGCCACTCCTTGGCGGCGTCGCTCACCTCCAGGCTGATCCGACGCTGGGCGAGCCGTCGCTCGAGCGAGG
>JBQGDU010000286.1:0-2758 GCA_052039245.1 Aeromicrobium sp.
CGGACGGTAACGGACCTCGACGGGGTAGGTGCGGCCGCTGACCTCCATGACGGGTGCGTCGAACATCTCCCCGAACCGCTCCACGTCGATGGTGGCGGAGGTGATGATCACCTTCAGGTCCGGACGACGGGGGAGCAGCCGCTTGAGGTAGCCGAGGAGGAAGTCGATGGACAGTGTTCGCTCGTGGGCCTCGTCGATGATGACGCAGTCGTAGCGGGAGAGCTCGGGGTCGCGGTTGATCTCGGCCAGCAGGAGACCGTCGGTGACCAGGCGTACGGCGGTGTCCGGACCGGAGGCGTCGTCGAAGCGGACGGCGTACCCGACCTCCCGACCGAGCTCGACCTCGCACTCCTCGGCGATGCGACGGGCGACCGAGCGCGCGGCGATCCGGCGCGGCTGCGTGTGGGCGATGCGGGTGCGCCCCGTCTGCAGGGCGATCTTGGGCAGCTGGGTGGTCTTGCCGGAGCCGGTCTCGCCGGCCACGACGACGACCTGGTGATCGGTCAGGGCCTGCGCGATCTCGTCGCGCCGCGTGGTGATCGGCAGGGCTGGATCGAAGGAGAGCTTCACGGCCCGTTCAGTCTATGGGCCGGTCCCGAGCGGGCTCGCCGCCGGGCAGGAGACGCGGGACTACCGCAGTTCCAGCCGTTCGCCGACGAGCAGCACGCCCACGAACGCGAAGACGTCGAGGATCGTGTGCGCTACCACGAGGGGGAGGACGCGCTTGGTCCTGAGGTACCACCACCCGAAGACCAACCCCATGAGGAAGTTGCCGACACCCTGGCCGAACCCCTGGTAGAGGTGGTAGCAACCGCGCACCGCCGCGCTCGTGACGATCATCGGCCACGGTCCCCAGCCGAGCTGACGCAGCCGGGTGAACAGGTACCCGACCATGACGACCTCCTCCAGGAGGGCGTTCTGCACCGCCGCCAGGACGAGGATGACGACGGTCCACCAGTAGACGTTCTCCGGCACGGTCAGGATCTCGGCGGTGATCCCCAGCGAGCGGCCCAGGAAGTAGACGCCGATCCCAGGGAGTCCGATCACCGCGGCCAGGAGCGCGCCCTGCCACGTGGCCCGCCACGGTCGGGCGTCGGTGAGCCCCATCCCTCGGACGAGGCGAGGGTCGTCCCGCCACAACAGGTAGACCGCCAGGAGCACGGGCACGAGAGCGAAGCCGATGCCGAGCAGCTGGTACGTCAGGTCGAGCCACTCGCGGTCGCTGCGCGAGGAGTTGAGTGTCGCGGTGGAGTCGCGGAGCGGACCGCGGGTCAGCTGGGCGACGAGGCTGACGACGGCGTAGACGGCCGACTGGCCGAGGGAGAGACCGAGGACGATCCAGACCTCGACGGCGACGAGGCGCCGCCCCGGGTCAGAGGGTCGAGGCATCGAAGGTGTTGCAGGCGTTGATCGTGCCGGACTCGTACCCGGACAGGAACCAGCGCTGCCGCTGATCGCTGGAGCCGTGTGTCCACGACTCGGGGTTCACTCCGCCTCCGGCGGACGCCTGGATGCGATCGTCGCCGACGGCGGCAGCTGCGGAGAGCGCGGATCGGACGTCGTCCTGGGTGAGCGGCTGGAGGAGGCTGGTGCCCTGCTCGTCGGTGGTGCTGCTGGCGTTCTGGGCCCACACCCCGGCCAGGCAGTCGGCCATCAGCTCGATGCGCACGCCCCCGCTCGTCGGACCGGTCCGGCCGTCCTGACCGCGGGCGAGGAGGCCGAGGATGTGCTCGACGTGGTGGCCGTACTCGTGAGCGACGACGTACTCCTGGGCCAGCGCGCCGTCGTCGGCGCCGAAGCGTTCGGTGAGGTCGTCGAAGAAGCCGGCGTCGATGTAGACGCGCTCGTCGGCGGGGCAGTAGAAGGGGCCCGTCGCGCCGGAGGCGGTGCCGCAGGCGGACTGGGCCGTGCCGTCGTAGATGACGGTCTTGGCGGGCCGGTAGTCACGGCCGACGTCGGCGGGCAACGCGTCGGCCCAGTAGTCCTGCACGCTGTTGACCGTGCCGATGATGCGGCAGACGTCGTCGCGGTTGGCATCGGCTCCGGTCCGGCACTGGGAGAAGTCCGTGTCGCTCTCACCCGCACTCTCCAGCTGGCCGGTGTCGAACGGACTGCTGGACCCGGTCACGCTGCTCAGGTCCACGCCGAAGAAGACGCCGACGAGCAGGACCACGATCGTCCCGATGCTTCCTCCGATGACGGCGCCGCCGCGACCACCGCCCCCGGTGACCTGGCTCGTGTCGAGGCCGGCGCCCTCGTTGAAGCTCATGCCTCGGAGTCTACGCAGGTCAGCGGGGTCCGGGCGGCTGACTACGCTCGACCCGTGAGCACAGACGTACTGCCGGACGCCGGCCTGAGCATCGGATCGTCGGAGGCCGACGCGGAACGTCGACGTCGGCTGCGGCGCATGCGCGTCGTCGCCACGTCGTTGCTGGTGATCGCGGCGGTGATCTACCTGCTGACCCGTGAGGAGGAGGGCGCGCTCGGATACGTCAACGCCGCTGCCGAGGCGGGCATGGTCGGTGCCATCGCGGACTGGTTCGCCGTCACGGCGTTGTTCCGGCACCCCCTGGGGCTGCCGATCCCGCACACCGCCCTGATCCCGCGCCGCAAGGACCAGCTGGCCCAGGGGCTGGAGGAGTTCTTCGGGGAGAACTTCCTGCAGGAGTCGATCATCCGCGAGCGGGTCGCGGCCGCCGAGATCTCCCGCCGCGTCGGCGCGTGGGCCGCACAGCCCGACCACGCCCGCAGGGTCGTC
>JBQGDU010000287.1:0-3084 GCA_052039245.1 Aeromicrobium sp.
CGACGTCCGTGGAGGCGAGCAGGTTGCCCGCGGCGACCACGCCGTCACCGACCACGTGGCGGTGGGTGCCGAGGGTGTGCGCCCCGGAGTGGGCGGCACCGTCTCCCGCCACGGTCAGCACGGTCAGCTGTCGGTACTCCCGGTGGTCGTGGCCTGCGACGACGGAGGCCAGTGCCGACGAGGCGTCCTGCCCGGCCTCGAGGGCGTCGAGCAGTGCCGAGCCGAGACGCGGGTCGGTGATGTTCTGCGACGATGCTCCGCCGACGCCGGCACGCAGGTGAGTGCACCGGGCGGCGACGGCGGGGCTCGAGGAGGTGACGGCCAGCCCGACGGCCCCGGAACCGTCGGTGGCGAGGACGGAGAAGGTCACGCAGACTCCCGGGGGAACACGGCGATCGCGTCGACCTCGACGAGCCACTCCGGGCGGGCGAGAGCGCTCACCACGATGCCGGTGGAGATGGGGTGGACGCCCTTGGTCCAGCGGCCGATCGTCCGGTACACGGCCTCCCGGTACCGGGGGTCGACGATGTAGATGGTGAGCTTCACGAGATGACTCATCTCGCTGCCCGCCTCGCGCAGCAGCATGTCGATGTTGGCCATCGCCTGCTCGGTCTGCGCCTCGACGTCGCCGATCCCCACGGACTCGCTGGTGTCGAGGTCCTGACCGATCTGGCCCCGGACGTAGACGGTGTCACCGGCCACGACGGCCTGGCAGAGGTCGTTGTCGAGCTGCTGCTCGGGGTAGGTGTCGCGCGTGTTGAACGGACGGATCCGTACGTGGCCGCCGGCCTCGATCTGGTGCATCGCTGACTGCTCCCTTTCGTCTCTGAGCGGCTCCAGCATGATCAGGTGGGCGCGACGGTGTCCAACACCGGTTTGCGGCACCTTGCATCGATGAACCAGATGCAGGAGGTCAATCGCATCTGTTGGACAAGATCATCGCAGGCTGCTGAGAATCGACCCGGACGCAGTGAGCGTCCTCGAGGACGGGGCCGCGCCCCGTGGAGTGGAGGTGAGGATGTCCAGCCACGATGTCGAGGTGCTCGTCGTCGGAGCCGGTCAGGCCGGCGTCGCGATGAGCGAGCACCTGAGCGACGGCGGGGTGCCCCACCTCGTCCTGGAGCGGGACCGCATCGCCGAACGCTGGCGCACGGGCCGGTGGGACTCCCTGGTCGCCAACGGACCGGCGTGGCACGACCGGTTCCCGGGCATGGAGTTCGAGGACGTGGCACCGGACGCCTTCGCCGGCAAGGACCAGGTCGCGCACTACTTCGAGGCCTACGCCGAGAAGATCGCCGCCCCGGTCAGGACCGGGGTGGAGGTGACGTCGGTGCGTCGCCGCGAGGGGCGCCCCGGATTCACGGTGGAGACGTCCGACGGCACCGTGACGGCCCGCCACGTCGTGGCCGCGACGGGCCCCTTCCAGCGTCCCGTGATCCCCGCGATCGTGCCCGACTCGGCGGGCGTGCACCAGATCCACTCCGCCGCGTACCGCAATCCCGACCAGCTGCCCGAGGGCGGCGTCCTGGTCGTCGGTGCCGGGTCCTCGGGCGTGCAGATCGCCGATGAGCTGCGCCGCTCAGGACGCGATGTCCACCTCTCCGTGGGGCCGCACGAGCGTCCGCCCCGCTCCTACCGCGGACGGGATTTCTGCTGGTGGCTCGGCGTGCTGGGACTCTGGGACGCCGAGACGCCACCGGCCGGTGCCGAGCACGTGACGATCGCGGTGAGCGGGGCGCGTGGCGGCCACACAGTCGACTTCCGCGCCCTGGCCGACGACGGCATCGAGCTCGTCGGCATGACGTCCGGGTTCGAGGACGGGGTGCTGCGGTTCGCCCCCGACCTCGCGGACAACATCGCCCACGGCGACGCGAGCCTGCACGCACTGCTCGACGCTGCCGACGCCTACGTGGAGCGGAACGGCCTCGACCTCCCACTGGAGCCCGAGGCGCGCTCGATGGGAGCGGACCCGCGCTGCGTGAGCCACCCGACCCGCGAGCTCGACCTCGCGGCAGCCGGGGTGACCTCCATCGTCTGGGCCACGGGATACGCCGTGGACTACGGATGGCTGCCGGCCGAGGCGCTCGACGAGTCCGGGCGGCCACGTCATCGACGCGGCGTCTCCCCGGAGCCGGGCATCTACTTCCTCGGCCTGCCGTGGCTCTCGCGTCGTGGGTCGAGCTTCATCTGGGGTGTCTGGCACGACGCGAAGCACGTCGCGGGCCACATCATGACCCAACGCAGCTACGCACAGTACGGAGCCTGAACCGCCAGGGTCATCGACGCAGTCGATGACCCTGGCCGTTCGCATCGTCTGCATCGATCGTGGGGCACGATGGGGCCATGGCCCGACTGTCCTTCACGCTCGTCCAGCTCCGCTACTTCCTCGCGGCCGCCGAGGAAGGCACCATGACCGGTGCGTCCAGGTCGTTGATGGTCTCGCAGTCCGCGATCTCCACGGCCATCGCTCAGCTGGAGCGCGAGCTCGGGGTCCAGCTCTTCGTCCGGCACCACGCGCGAGGTCTGACGCTCACGTCCGTGGGAGAGGACTTCGTCCGCGAGCTGCGTCCCTTCCTCGTCCATGCCGCCGACCTGGAGGATCTCGCGCGAGGTGTCGGGACGTCGGTCGTCGGCGAGCTCGTCATCGGGTGGTTCTCGACGCTCGCCCCGTTCCGGCTCCCTGAGGTCGTCGCCGCCTTCGAGGAGCGCTATCCCCGAGCCTCGGTCCGCGTGCTCGAGGCTCAGCACGCGGAGCTGAAGGAGGCGCTCCGCCACGGACGCTGCGAGGTGTCGGTGATGTACGGGTACGACGTCGGCGACCTGGAGTCCGTCCAGGTCGACTCCGTCCGTCCGTACCTGATCCTGCCCGAGGGTCACCGACTCGCCACGGGGGACGAGGTCTCGCTCGAGGACCTCGTCGACGAGCCGATGGTGCTGGTGGACCTGCCGCACACGTCCGACTACTTCCTCTCGCTGTTCCGGGCGCGGGGCCTGGGGGAGCCCACGGTCCGTTTCCGCAGCCCGAGCTATGAGACCGTGCGGTCGATGGTGGCTCACGGGCACGGCTTCGGGCTGCTGAACCAG
>JBQGDU010000288.1:0-7687 GCA_052039245.1 Aeromicrobium sp.
CTGCTGGTCATCGCCGGCGGCACCAGCCACGGTGTCGGGCTCGAGGCCCCGCGCGCGGGCGGCGGCGTGGTGCAGCGCGGCAAGACCTTCGCCAAGGGCGGGCTCGAGGCGGCCGGGCTGTCGCTCAGTCCGTTCTCTGTCGGCGGCAGGCAGCGCTGGTTCGCCGAACCGCCGCACATGCAGGCCTCGATGGTCCTGCTGCCCGCGTCCGTGCCGGCTCCCGCGGTGGGTGAGTCGGTGCCCGCAGCGGTGCGGTTCACCACCGCGACGTTCGACCGGATCGTGCTCGACGGCTGACGGGCATCGAGAGACGCCGTCACGAACGCTCGGCGGCAGAGGTCAGTTGTTGCCCCCGAGGCCGAACCCCGGGTCAGGGTTTTCCTCCCCGGGATCCTCGTCATCCGACGGCTCCGGCTCCGGCTCCGGCTCCGGATCGGGCTCCTGGGTGGTCTGCGACGGGCGCGGCGACGGCGACTCCGTCTCCTCCGGCTCGCGGGTGGCGGTGGGCGGCGGGACGAAGTCGCTGCCCTTGTCGGACTGCATGTTGCCCGGAGCCGGGAACTCGCCGCAGTCGGCCGGGTCGATCGCGGCGTCCATGAACGCCTTGAACGTCTGCGCCGGGTACGTGCCACCGAAGAACGGGTTGAGGTAGCCGTCGAGGGCCTCGTTGCCGACGCCACGGTTGTACATCACGGCGGTGGCGAGCTTCGGGGTGGCGCCGACGAACCAGGACGACGACACGTGCTGGTCGTTGTCCGGGCCGGCGGTGGCGGTGCCCGTCTTGCCGAGCGTGGGGCACGCCGTGGCTCCGCTCGTGCCGGTGCCACGCTGCACCACACCCTGCAGCGAGGCGACCACGTCCCCGCCGACGTCGGCGGGGCTGGTCGTCTCGACCTGACGCTCGGGCAGCGGCTGCTCCTCACCCTCGCTGTCGGTGACCTCGTCGACGAGGTACCACTCGGCCCGCTCGCCGCCGGAGGCGTACGTGGCGTACGCGTTGGCCATGTCGACCGGCGGGACCGGCGCGAACCCGAGCGAGTACACGGCGGCCGCGGGGTCGATCTCGTCCAGCACCTTGGCCGGGATGCCCGCCTCGGCGGCGGCCTCGCGGATCTTCTTGGTGCCCTCGGTGATGTCGGCGTTGGGACCGCCGGCCATCTGCTGGGTGATGTCGACGAACGCGGTGTTGACGGACTCCTGCGTCGCGGTGCGCAACGGGACCCGCCCGAACGAGCGGCCACCGCTGTCGCCCTGGTTGGCGACGGTACCTCCACCGACCTGGATCGGAGAGTTGCCGTTCAGCACCGTGTTCAGGCTGAAGCCGTCCTCGAGGGCCGCCTGCACGGCGAAGGACTTGAACGTCGAGCCGGGCTGCACACCGTTGGTCGCCCAGTTGAACTGGTTCTTGAGGTAGTCCGGACCGCCGTACATCGCCCGCACCTTGCCGGTCCCGGGCTCGACGGCGACGACGGCGGTGTGCAGCTCGTCCAGACCTGGGGGTCGGACCTGCCGCACGGCGGCCGACGCTGCCTGCTGCATCCGCTTGCTGACCGTGGTGGTGATGCGCAGACCGCCCCCGAGGATCTGGGCCTCGGTGAACTCCATCGACTGCATCTGCTCCCTGACGAGGGTGAGCACGTGACCCTTCGGACCGGAGAAGCGCTCCTCGTTCTTCTTCTCCACGACCTTCGGGTAACGATCACTCCACTTGTCGGCCTCCTCCTGGGTGATCGCGCCGGACTCGACCATCCCGTTGAGGACGTAGGTGAACCGCGGCATGATGCGGTCCTCCGCGCCCTCCGCGTAGGGGTCGAGGTACCCGGGACTGTTGATGATCGTGGCGAGGAGCGCGGACTGGCCGTAGGTGAGCTCGCTGGACGGCTGCCCGAAGTAGGTCTGCGACGCGACCTCGACGCCGTACGCGCCGTTGCCGAAGTAGATGGTGTTGAGGTAGCCCTCGAGGATCTCGGACTTGCTGAGCTGGTTGTGGATCTTGATCGACAGGATCGCCTCACGGACCTTGCGGCTGTACGACTGGTCCTGCGTCAGGTAGAGCACCTTGACGTACTGCTGGGTGATCGTCGACCCGCCGCCGGTGACCTCTCCCGCGCTCGCGTTGTCGCGCGCTGCGCGGATGATGCCGCGCAGGTCGATGCCTCGGTTGTCGTAGAACGTGCGGTCCTCGGCGGCGATGACGGCCGCCTGCATGGACTCCGGGACGTCGTCGAGCTTGACGTTCTCGCGGTCCTGCATCGAGAACTCGCCCATGAGCGACTTGCCGTCGGAGTAGTAGACCTTCGTGGTCTGCGTCTCGAAGTCCGCGTTGGGATTGGGGATCTCGATGATCCGGTACAGCACGAAGAACGCGATGGCTCCGGCGAGGAAGCCGGCGACGCTCATCGCGAGCAGCCAGCGCAGTGCCTTCACCCAGACGGGCCCGTTGCCGCCGATGCGACGGATGAGGCCGCGGCGGCGTGGGGTGGCTCGGCGTGTGGTCGTCAAGTGGGGTCCTTCGGTCGACTCCGGACTGCCGCGACACGGCGGTCCGAGGGGCGCGGAGGCCACGTGGACGGGTGCGTCCACACACGTGACCGTCGTCCAGTCTGACGGATCACCCTGAGAGCACGGTAATGCCCGGCGGCATGTGTGACTCGGATCACTCATCACCCGACGTCGTCACGATGCTCGACGCGATGTATCGTCTCGATATACCGAGTCGAGCGACTCGGTCCATCCCACAGACGGGCAGACCCATGGCGCGACGCGGCGAGACCCTCGAGCTGGCCGTTCTCGGCCTGCTCCTGGACACGCCGATGCACGGCTACGAGCTGCGCAAGCAGCTCATCGGTCTCCTCGGCTGGGGGCGCGTCCTGTCCTACGGCACGCTCTACCCCTGCCTGAAGTCGCTCGTGAAGAGCGGACTCATCGTCGCCGACGAGGACCCTGACGTGACGGTGCGCGGACGGCGCAACCGGATCGTCTACCACCTCACGGCGGACGGCAAGGAGCACTTCGGCACGGCGATGGCGGAGTCGGGGCCGTCCACGTGGGACGACGAGAACTTCGGCGTGCGGTTCGCGTTCTTCGCGCGGACCGACGCATCCACCCGGGTGCGCATCCTGGAGGGTCGGCGCAGCCGGCTCGAGGAGCGGCTCGAGAACGTCCGTGAGGCCACCCGACGTGGCCGGGAGCGGGCGGACTCCTACACCCGGGAGCTGCAGCGGCACGGGCTGGAGTCGGTCGAGCGCGAGGTGCGCTGGCTGACCGAGCTCATCGACCGCGAACGCGCCGAGTCCAGGGGAGAGGCCGGGGACGCGACCGGCGGTACCAGCAGGAAGCAGACGAACGAGTGACCATCACAGCTGAAGGAGAACCCATGGGTTCGGCGAAGAATCCGGTACGCGTAGCCATCGTGGGCGTGGGCAACTGCGCCACGTCGCTCATCCAAGGTGTCGAGTACTACAAGGACGCAGACCCCTCGGGCACCGTCCCCGGTCTCATGCACGTCCAGTTCGGTGAGTACCACGTCAGCGACGTCGAGTTCGTCGCCGCGTTCGACGTCGACGCCAAGAAGGTCGGCTTCGACCTCGCGGAGGCCACGACGGCCAGCGAGAACAACACGATCAAGATCGCCGACGTCCCGCCCACCGGTGTCACGGTGCAGCGCGGTCACACGCTCGACGGTCTCGGCACGTACTACCTGCAGACCATCGAGGAGGCGGACGCGCCACCCGTGGACGTCGTCCAGGCGCTCAAGGACTCCCGCGCCGACGTCCTCGTCTCGTACCTGCCCGTGGGCTCGGAGGAGGCCGACAAGTTCTACGCCCAGTGCGCGATCGACGCGGGCGTGGCGTTCGTCAACGCGCTGCCGGTCTTCATCGCCTCCGACCCGGAGTGGGCCAAGAAGTTCGAGGACGCGGGCGTCCCGATCATCGGTGACGACATCAAGAGCCAGGTGGGCGCGACGATCACCCACCGCGTCATGGCCAAGCTGTTCGAGGACCGCGGCGTCGTGCTGGACCGCACGTACCAGCTCAACGTCGGCGGCAACATGGACTTCAAGAACATGCTCGAGCGTGAGCGCCTGGAGTCCAAGAAGGTCTCCAAGACGCAGGCCGTCACGTCCAACCTCACCGGCTCGCTCGCCGGCCAGGTCGAGGACCAGAACGTCCACCTCGGCCCGTCGGACTACGTCGCGTGGCTCGACGACCGCAAGTGGGCGTACGTGCGCCTCGAGGGCCGCGCGTTCGGCGACGCCCCCATCAACCTGGAGTACAAGCTCGAGGTCTGGGACTCCCCCAACTCCGCGGGCATCATCATCGACGCGATCCGCGCGGCCAAGATCGCCAAGGACCGTGGCATCGGTGGCGCACTCCTGAGCGCCTCGTCCTACCTCATGAAGAGCCCCCCGGAGCAGCGTCCCGACGACCTGGGGCGCGCCAAGCTGGAGGCTTTCATCCGCGGTGACGAAGAGCGCTGAGAACGACGCCACCTGCAGAGCGGCTTGCGCCGGCACCGAGGAGCGGTAGGACCGCGCCACCAGCAAAGGCGCCCTGCCGCGGTGACGAGGAGCGCTGAGCCGGCACCGAGAAGCTGAGCGCGGCTCGGAAGACGACGGGGCTGGGCCCGCGGGCCCGGCCCCGTCCGCGCGCTCGGGGCATCCGGACCTGCCACTACGCTGAACCAGCCGGACACCCCGCACCGCCCGGGGACGCCGAGACAACGACGAGGGGGAGCCCGTGACGATCGACCTCCGCCGGGCCATGCCTGGACGTCCGGGCGTCCTGCTGGGTGTCCTCGCGGCCCTCCTGGTCGTGCTCGCCGCCCTGAGCGCGGCCGTCTGCACCGAGTGGGAGCCGCTCGTCGAGCTCGACCTCGACGTCGCCCAGTCCGCCTACGACGTCGCTGCACGTTCTCCGTTCCTGGTGCACCTGCTCGAGGTGACCGCAGTCGTCTTCAGCAACTGGTCGTGTGCCGGCGTCCTCGCGGTGATCGCCGGGTACGCGTTCTGGCGACGCGAGTGGCGGCTCGGCGCCTGGGTGGTGCTGAGTGCCGTGGGCGCGTTGCTCGGCAACGTGCTGCTCAAGCTGGTCTTCGTCCGCGAGCGACCCCGCTGGGACGAGCCGCTGCACGAGATCGGCGGCTACTCCTTCCCGAGCGGTCACTCCGCCGGCGCGGGGATGTTCTTCGCCGTGCTGGTGCTCATCACGATCATCCTCACCGGACGCGGCTGGCGTCGTCGCCTGATCATCGCGCTGTGGGTCGCGCTGGGACTGTCCGTGGCGGCGAGCCGCGTCATGTTGGGCGTGCACTACCTCTCCGACGTCACGGCCGGACTCGCCTTCGGCATCTCGGTCACCCTCGCGCTCTGGCTGCTGGTCGCCACCGACCCGCGCCGCTTGCCGTCCGACCTGGCCGTCCTGACCGGAACCGGCGGACGTCGCGTCGCCGTGGTGCTCAACCCGGCCAAGGTCGGTCCCGTCGAGGAGTTCAAGTCCAAGGTCCGCGCCGTCTCCGAGAAGCAGGACTGGACCGAGCCCCTGTGGTTCGAGACGACGATCGAGGACCCCGGCTACGGCCAGGCCACCGCCGCCCTCGAGGCCGGTGTCGACCTCATCATCGCCGCCGGGGGCGACGGCACCGTGCGCGCCGTGTGCGAGGAGGCCGCCCGGACGGGAGTGGCCGTCGGCATCGTCCCGCACGGCACCGGCAACCTGCTCGCGCGCAACCTCGGCGTCCCCCTCAACACGCGCGACGCACTGGAGGCGGCCTTCGGCGGGCAGGACAAGGCGATCGACCTCGCCACCTACCGCACCGACGGCGACGTCGACACCGTCTTCCTGGTCATGGCGGGCCTCGGCATGGACGCCATGATCATGACCGGCGTCGACGACCGCCTCAAGGAGAAGGTCGGCTGGGCCGCCTACTTCGTCTCCGGCGTCAAGGCACTGCGCTTCCCCGGGATGAAGGTGGAGATCACCGTGGACGACGGGGAGCCGCGCAAGTTCCGTGCCCGCACCGTGGTCATCGGCAACGTCGGCTTCCTGCAGGGCGGCATCCCGCTGCTGCCCGACGCCCGGATCGACGACGGCAAGCTGGACGTCGTGGTGCTCGCGCCGCGCCGCTTCCTCGGTTGGCTCGGCATCGTCTGGCGGGTCGTCACGCGACGCAAGCGCACCAACGACCGGCTCGACCGGTTCACAGGCTCCAGGGTGCACCTCAAGGCGTCCTCGCCCACGCCCATGCAGCTCGACGGTGACCCGGTGGGCGAGGGCATGGAGATCACCGCCGAGGTGCATCCCGGCGTCCTGCTGGTGCGGGTCCCGGTCGTCCCGGTCATCGCGCGCGACTGAGCAGCTCCGGCCCTCGGCCTGCGCGAGAGCGTCCCAAGATTTCGAGAGGAGTTCTGTACTCGATATCTGGTCGGCTCGCCACCGAGCATCCCGCCGGTGACCGAGCCGGGAGCTCCGCATGCCACCCACCCTCCGACGGATCATCGCCGCGCCCGACGACGGCGGCTCCGCCCTGCCCACCGCCGGCGGGCCGTTCGGACCCCTCGCCGCACTGGTGGCGCTCCTGCCCTCGGGACGGGACTGGCCCTGCTGGGACGCCGCGGACGTCCGGCCCGGGGATAGCGCAGGCACGCTCCTCCGGCACCCTTCGACGTCCCGGACGAACAGGCGCGAGGAGATCTCGCGGGCGGAACGCATCCACCACTCGCCGGAAGCACCAGGGGGGCCGTCGCGAGGGGCCGACGGTCATCGCCCCCGTGCGGGACCGTCCACGCCGGGAGAAGACCGGCCCGACACGCCTCGGATACTCTCCTCCCATCGGTCACGGGCAGTCGTGACGGGGAGGGAGTCGACGAGATGCCAGGGGCGGGCAAGCGGGCGTACCACTCACCGAAGCGCCAGGAACGGGCCGCGGAGACCCGGCGCAAGGTGCTCGAGGCGGCCGCCGACGTGTTCGACGAGCTGGGGTACGCCGGCACCCGGATGGCCATGATCGCCGAGCGCGCCGGGGTGTCGGTCGAGTCGGTCCACGGCGTGGGCTCGAAGGGGTTCCTCCTCGTCGAGGCCTTCAAGCTGCGCTACGCCGGAGAGGCGGAGTGGGACTCGATCTTCGAGAGTGGCCGCGCCGCCGAGATCCTCTCCATCGACGATCCCGTCAAGGGTCTCGACGCGTGGATGGAGTTCCAGGCGTCGGCCAACCGCGCGGCCGCGGGCCTGTGGGCCGCGGTGTGTGCGGCCGTGCCGGCCGAGCCGACAGTCGCCCGACTGCACGAGGAGCTCTGGGAGTCGCGGCGGCGGACGTTCGAGGGGACGGTCCGCTGGATGATCGACATCGGCATCATCGACCGCTCGACACCCGACGACGCCGTCCCGTCCCTCGCCGCGCGGGTCAGCACGCTCACGTCCTTCGAGACCTACGACCAGCTCGTCGAGCACTGGGGCTGGCCCTCCGACGACTACGAGACCTGGCTGCGCCAGGCCCTGACGTCGCTGTCGAGCTGAGCCCGCCGGCCGCAGGACCCGTTCCACCGAACCGACTCGACGGCCCGGTGATGAGGGACTAGCCGGTGACGTCGTCGAGCTCGATGTGCAGAGCGGCCTTGACGTCCTCGGGTGCGAAGGAGGCGTCGACCGCGGCACGGGCGAGGTCGACGACGCCGGCCTCGTCGAGCTCC
>JBQGDU010000289.1:0-2508 GCA_052039245.1 Aeromicrobium sp.
GGCTTCGCGCGGGCGGACTTCGACGACGAGGAGTTCCCACGGCTGATCAGGGAGGCTGCCCAGGCCGGGGCGCGCACGCCGTGGCGGGAGACGGTCTGGAACCAGCTGGCCGCCGGCATTCGGTTCGTGCCCGGTGAGTTCGACGACGACGCCGCGTGGCACCGGCTCTCGGCCACGATGCAGGAGCTCGACGAGCAGCAGGGCACCGGCGGCAACCACGCCTTCTACCTGTCCATCCCGCCCGCCCTCTTCCCGGTCGTGGTGGGCCAGATCGAGAAGCACGGCCTGGCGCACGAGGACGTGGGCTGGCGACGCGTCGTCATCGAGAAGCCGTTCGGTCACGACCTCGCGTCCGCGCAGCGCCTCAACACCGCCGTCGCCGCGGTCTTCGACCGTCAGAACGTCTTCCGCATCGATCACTACCTGGGCAAGGAGACGGTGCAGAACATCCTGGCGTTCCGCTTCGCGAACCAGATGTTCGAGCCGATCTGGAACAGCCACTACGTCGACCACGTGCAGATCACGATGGCCGAGGACATCGGCATCGGGACGCGTGCGGGCTACTACGACGGCATCGGCGCGGCCCGCGACGTCATCCAGAACCATCTGCTGCAGCTCATGGCGCTGGTGGCGATGGAGGAGCCGGTCTCCTTCAACGCCGAGAGCCTGCGCATCGAGAAGCAGAAGATCCTGGCCAACGCGCGACCAGCGCAACGGCTCGACCAGCACACGGCGCGGGGTCAGTACCTCGGCGGCTGGGCCGGCGGCGAGCACGTCCACGGCTACCTGGAGGAGGACGGCATTCCCGAGGACTCCACCACGGAGACCTACGCGGCGGTCCGGATCGACGTCGCGACCCGCCGTTGGGCCGGTGTGCCCTTCTACCTGCGGGCCGGCAAGCGCCTCGGCCGGCGGGTCACCGAGGTGGCCGTCGTCTTCAAGCGGGCACCGCACCAACCGTTCAGCAAGCACGACGTCGAGGAGCTCGGCCAGAACGCCATCGTCATGCGCATCCAGCCCGACGAGGGGGTCACGCTGCGGATCGGGGGCAAGGTGCCCGGCACGGCCATGGAGATCCGCGACGTCCTGATGGACTTCGCCTACGGCGGCGCCTTCGTGGAGAGCAGCCCGGAGGCCTACGAGCGCCTCATCCTCGACGTGCTCCTCGGCGAGCCGCCGCTCTTCCCGCAGCACGAGGAGGTCGAGCTCTCGTGGAAGATCCTCGACCCGGTCATCCAGCACTGGGAGCGGCAGAAGTCCATCGACACCTACGCGTCCGGCACCTGGGGACCTGCCTCGGCCGAGGCGATGCTGGCTCGTGACGGACGCACCTGGCGGAGGCCCTGATGCGCATCTCGCTGGAGAACACGACGTCCTCCGACGTCGCCAAGGCGATGGTGCGAGCGCGCATCGGCGCCGGCTCACCTGCCATGGACATGGTGCTCACGCTCATCGTGGTGACCGACGACGAGACCGTGGGCGACGCGCTGCGCACCGCCGGCGTGCTGTCCCGGGAGCACCCGTCGCGCATCATCGGCATCGTGCTGGGAGACGGTCGTGGGGCGCCACGTCTGAACGCGACCGTGCGCGTCGGGGAGGACACGGCCGGCGAGTCGATCCTGTTGCGGCTTTCCGGTCCGCTCACCAAGCACGCCGAGACGGTCCTGCTGCCGTTGCTGCTTCCTGACTCCCCCGTCGTGGTGTGGTGGCCGGGCAAGCCTCCCAGTCATCCGTCCGCCGACCCGATCGGGGCGCTCGCGCAGCGTCGGCTCACGGACTCCGAGGCTGCCGACTCCGCTGTCCGGGCGCTCAAGGCCACCGGGCGCAACTACGCCCCGGGCGACACCGACCTGGCCTGGACCCGCCTGACCCCCTGGCGTGCCCTGCTGGCCGCCGCGCTCGATCAGTCCACCCAGCGTGTGACCGGCGGAGTGGTCGAGGCCGGCGCGGGCAACCCCGCCGCCCGGCTCCTCGCGGCGTGGCTCGAGGACCGTCTCGGCGTCCCCGTCGTCGAGCGGCGAGGGGACATGGAGCAGATCTCGCGGGTGGCGCTCCACACCGACGTCGGCGACGTCTGCATCCAACGTCTGGACGACGCCTCCTGCGAGTTCAGCGTGCCGGGGTCGGCCCCTCGCGAGGTGCCGTTGGGCGCGCGGAGCCTGGCCGAGCTGCTTGCCGAGGACCTGCGGCGGCTCGATGCCGACGACATCTACGCCGCGACCCTCTCCCACCTGTTGGAGGACTCATGACCGCTACCGACGTGCTGCCGGACGCCGCGGCGCTCGCGCACGACATCGCACGACGCCTGGAGCAGCGGGTCGCCGCCGTCCAGGCCGAGGGCCGACGGCCCCGGCTGGTCCTGACGGGCGGCACCATCGCGATCTCCGCCTACGAGGCCATCACCGGTGACCAGGCCGACTGGCGCGACATCGAGCTCTGGTTCGGCGACGAACGCTTCGTGCCGAGCGGACACGCCGAGCGCAACGACCAGCAGGCACGCGAGGCGTT
>JBQGDU010000290.1:0-2854 GCA_052039245.1 Aeromicrobium sp.
TTGCCCAGCGTGGTGGCCTGCGCCGGCACGTTGTGGCTGCGGCCCGCCATGACGAGCTCGGCGTGCTCGGTGGCGAGCCGGGCGAGTCGGGCAGCGGTGGCCACCGCGCGCGAGCGCAGGACCAGCAGGGACGCACGCACCGGCAGCTGCTCGACGTTCTCGGTGAGGTCGCGCGAGGTCATGCCCTTGTGGATGTGCTCGCTGCCGGCGAGAGCCGCGAACTCCTCGATGCGGGCCTTCACGTCGTGCCGGGTGACCTTCTCGCGCTCGGCGATGGACGCGAGGTCGACCTGCTCCACGACGGCCTCGTGCGCCTCGACGACACCGTCGGGCGTGGCGACCCCGAGGTCGCGCTGGGCCTTCATGACGGCGATCCAGAGCTGGCGCTCGAGGACGATCTTGTGCTCCGGCGACCAGATGCGGGTGATCTCGTCGGAGGCGTACCGGGAGGCGAGGACGTTGGGCGTGGTCACGGCGGCCATTCTCGCACCGCCGCCCGGACCGGGAGGTGCCGGTGGCGGGTCAGACCGGCACGTAGTGGTCGACGCCCGTGACCAGGATGCGGGTCCCGAGATCGCCGTCCCACTCCCAGCCGAGGCCGTGCCGACGCAGCACCGGCTCCACCTCGCCCTGCATGAGCTCGCGGACGTGGCGCGTGTAGGTGGCGTCCTTGCCGTCGTCGTCGAGGGCGAGCCACTCCTCCTCGGAGAGGTAGGCGTCGAGGAAGACGCCGTAGCCGAGGTACGTGGACCGGTCCTCGAGCAGGGACTCGGTGTCCTGCTGGTGGAACCAGAGGTATCCGCGCCACTGGCGCGAGTCGTCGCGCTCGTCACCGATCTCGCTGGCAGCGCACGTGCCGCAGCAGGAGAAGTCCGCGCGTGCGAGCACCCCGATCTCCTCCAGCTCGGTGAACGCCTCCTGCAGCGGTGTCCGGGCGAGATCCGGGCCCCACGACGCCTGCTGCTCGCGGCGGGCACGGACGACGTGCCGCACGGCCTCGTCGGCCTGGGCATCGGAGATGCCGTGCTCCTCCAGCTCGTCCTGCCACAGGTCGAGGACGTCGTCGGGGTCGGTGTGGCCGAGGACGACCTGCGACCACACCACGCTCCGCAGCCACCGCTCGGACTCCGGGGCGATCCCCAGGGCGTCCGGCAGGGCCAGGTCGGCTGGCTGGGCGTTGAGCGGGCCCACGAAGACCGGCGGGCCCTCGACGAGCTCGGCACCTTCGGGCAGTCCGTAGTCCTTGGTCGTGGCCGGATCGTCCGGACGGCTGCCGGCCCGCTCCGAGGCGTCCGCGCCGCGGCCGAGCAGTCGCCTGAACAGACCGGCCATCAGAGCTCGATCTCCCCGCGCTGGGCCTTGAGTGCGATGTCGCTGCGGAACTGCGCCCCGGCGAAGCTGATCGCGTCCACGCCCGCGTAGGCGCGATCGCGGGTGTGCTCCAGGCCGTCGCCCACCGCCGTCACGGACAGCACCCGGCCGCCGGCGGTCACCAGGCGACCATCGCCGTCGAGACCGGTGCCGGCGTGGATCACGTCGACACCGTCGATGACGTCGGCCGCTCCGACACCGAGGATGACGTCGCCCTTGCTGGAGCTCTCGGGGTAGCCGGCGGAGGCCATGACCACCGTGACGGCCGTGCCGTCGTGCCACTGCGGGAGCCCGACGGAGGCGAGCGTGCCGGTGGCAGCGGCATGCAGCAGCGTGCCGAGCGGCGTTCGCAGGAGCGCCAGGATGGCCTGGGTCTCGGGGTCGCCGAACCGGGCGTTGAACTCCACGACCTTCACACCACGCGAGGTGAGCGCCAGCCCGGCGTACAGGAGCCCGGCGAACGGCGTGCCGCGGCGCGCCATCTCCTGCACCGTCGGCACGAGCACCCGGCGCGTCACCTCGGCCACGAGATCGTCCGGCGTCCAGTCGAGCGGGGTGTAGGCGCCCATGCCACCGGTGTTCGGTCCGTCGTCACCGTCACGGGCGCGCTTGAAGTCCTGGGCCGGCAGCAGCGGCAGCACCGTCTCGCCGTCGGTGATGGCGAAGAGCGAGACCTCGGGGCCGTCGAGGAACTCCTCGATGACCACCCGTCCGCAGGAGGCCGCGTGCTCCACCGCGGCAGCACGGTCCTCGGTGACGACGACACCCTTGCCGGCGGCCAGCGCGTCATCCTTCACGACGTACGGCGGACCGAAGGCGTCCAGCGCGTCAGCCACCTGCTCGGGCGTCTCGCAGACCCGCGCCATCGCCGTGGGCACCTCGGCGGCCGCCATGACCTCCTTGGCGAACGCCTTGGACCCCTCGAGCTCGGCCGCCTCGCGGGAGGGCCCGAAGCAGGCGATGCCGACGTCGCGGACGGCGTCGGCCACCCCGGCCACCAGGGGGGCCTCGGGGCCGACGACGACCAGGTCGACGCCCAGACCGGAGGCCAGTGCGGCCACCGCGGCACCGTCCATCGGATCGACGTCGTGCAGCGTCGCGATCTCGGCGATGCCGGGGTTGCCGGGCGCAGCGTGCACCTCGGTGACGTCGGGGTCGCGGGAGAGAGCGAGGGCGAGCGCGTGCTCGCGGCCGCCGGTGCCGATGACGAGCGTCTTCACGCCCGCGAGCCTATCGCCGGTCTCGATCCGAGATCCCACCCCGGGACCCGACCCCTTGTTGGACACGTGCCCAACATGCGAGGGTAACTCCACGTCACACCTGGGGGGTAATCCATGTCACACCGTTCGCAGCTCACCACGACCCTCGCCGCGGGAGCGCTGGTCGCCCTCGTCCTGACCGCGGCCTCACCGGCTCCCGCCGCCCCTGACGACGCCGGTGCCGCGAGCCCTCCGCCACCGTTCGAGCCGGTCGCTCCCCAGAC
>JBQGDU010000291.1:0-2813 GCA_052039245.1 Aeromicrobium sp.
CGACGGGGCGATCCTGCGGACCCTGGGCATCGCCATGCGGGCGCGCGGGTACGAGGTCGAGCTCGCGCACGACGGACGCTCTGCGCTGCAGATGCTGGACGAGCGACTGCCGGACGTCGTGGTGCTCGACCTGGGCCTGCCGGACCTCGACGGCGTGGAGGTCCTGCGTCGGATCCGGGAGGTCTCCTCGGTGCCGGTCGTCATCCTCTCCGCACGTCAGGAGTCCGACGACAAGGTCGAGGCGCTCGACCTCGGCGCGGACGACTACGTCACCAAGCCGTTCGGCATGGAGGAGCTGCTCGCCCGGGTGAGGGCCGCTGTCCGCCGGGGGACGCCGGCGTCCGTGCCCACGATCCGGCACGGTGACCTCGTCCTCGACGTCGAGGACCGGCGGGCCGTCCGCGCGGGCGAGGACGTGCACCTCACGCCGACGGAGTGGCGCATCGTGGAGGTGCTGGCCCGTGCCGAGGGTCGTCTGGTGCGCCAGACGACCCTGCTGCGCGAGGTGTGGGGACCGTCGTACGAACGGGAGACGCACTATCTGCGGGTCTACCTCGCTCAGCTGCGCCGCAAGCTGGAGGACGACAGCACCCGACCCCAGATGCTGCTCACCGATCCCGGGCTCGGTTACCGGCTGGTGGCCGACCTGGACTGAGCCCCGGCTCAGGCGCTGAGGAGCTCGCTCAGCTCGCCGTGGTCCAGGCCGTGCGCCTCGGCGACCTCGCGGGAGAACAAGCGACCCTCGTGGGCGTTGAGCCCGCCGGCGAGGACCGGATCGGCGGAGAGGGCATCGCGCCAGCCGCGCCCTGCCAGCCGCAGGACGTACGGCATCGTGACGTTGGTGAGCGCGACGGTCGACGTGCGCGGGACGGATCCTGGCATGTTGGCAACGCAGTAGAACAGGGAGTCGTGGACGGCGAACGTCGGGGCGTCGTGGGTCGTCGGGTGGGAGTCCTCGAAGCATCCGCCCTGGTCGATGGCGATGTCCACCAGCACCGAACCGGGCAGCATCCGTGAGACGAGCGCGTTGTCGACGAGCGTCGGGGCCTTGGCGCCGGGAACGAGCACCGCGCCCACGACGAGGTCAGCGGACGTCACCGCTCGCTCGACCTCCATGGGGTTGGAACGGATGGTGCGCACCCGGCCGGCGAACCGGGCGTCCAGCTCTCGGAGCCGCGGGACGCTCACGTCCAGGATCGTGACGTCGGCTCCGAGGCCCACCGCCATGGTCGCGGCGTGGGTCCCGGAGACCCCACCACCGATGACCGTGACGCGCGCCGGGTCGGTGCCCGGGACGCCGCCCATGAGCGTGCCGCGGCCCCCGGCCTGTCGCATCAGGTGGTACGCGCCGACCTGGGTCGCGAGCCGGCCGGCCACCTCCGACATGGGCGCCAGCAGAGGCAGTGACCCGTCGGACAGCTGGACCGTCTCGTAGGCGATCGCCGTGGTGCCGCTGTCGAGGACCGCGCGGGTGCAGGCGGCGTCGGCCGCGAGGTGCAGGTAGGTGAAGAGCACCTGGTCGGACCGCATGCGGTGCCACTCCGACTCCACCGGCTCCTTGACCTTGAGCACGAGGTCGGCCGTGGCCCACACCTCGTCCGCGGTCGGCAGCACCGTGGCGCCGGCTGCGGCGTACTCCTGGTCCGTGATCGAGGAGCCGGCGCCGGCTCCGGACTCCACGTGGACCTGATGGCCCTGCTGGACCAGCTCGCCCACGCCCGCCGGGGTGAGGGCGACCCGGTACTCGTGGTTCTTGACCTCTTTCGGGACACCGATGCGCATTCGCCCAGCGTGAATGTTCAGCGCACGTGACGTCAACGAATATGCTGATCATTCGACGATGTCGTGTCTATGCCGCAAGACATGCGACCCCTACGCTTTGGAGCCGTGCCGTGCCGAATGTCGTTCAGCCCCTCGACCCGATCGACACCGCCCTCGTGCAGGCCCTGCAGCAGGACGGGCGGACCACGAACAACGAGCTGGCGAGGATCGCCGGTATCGCTCCCTCCACCTGCGTCGCGCGGCTGCGGTCGTTGCGCGAACGCGGGGTCCTGAGAGGGATCCACGCGGACGTCGAACCGTCCGCACTCGGACTTACCCTGCAGGCGATGATCGCGGTGAGCCTGCGCCCGGACTCCCGCGCCTCCGTCGGGGACTTCGCCTCCGTGGTGGCGGGACGTCCGTGGGTGGTCAACGTCTTCTACGTCTCCGGGACGTACGACCACCTGCTGCACGTCGCGGCGCGAGGGAGCCAGGGGTTGCGCGAGATCGTCAACGAGCTCAGCGCGATGCGCCAGGTGGCCGGGACGGAGACGCACCTGATCTTCGACCACGTGGCGGGGAGGGTCCGTGCGGAGGACCACTGACGCCGGCTCGGCGTAGCTGCCCTCGGATGATCTTCACGGGGATCCGTGACGCGCTTACCCCATGAACGATCCGTCCGTCCACACGGTGCAAGGGCGCCCTGGGAAGTGAACCGCCCCGGAGTTTCCGGGGCGGTTCACTCTTAGCGTTTGGGGCATGCACCGCCGGCGGGTACGTCGTCGGCGGAACCTCCGAGAACTTGGTCAGGTACGGTCGCCCCTACCGATTCAATGGTGAGGATTATTAGGCGAGTCGAATGGACCCTGTGGAGTGGCCTGAATGGGTCTTTCTCTTGCTATGGAGTGCCGCCACCGTAGTCGCCGCCCTAACTTTCATCGGAGTGATTGGGTCGTGGGGCTTCATCCCAACCTTCTTCATGATCGCGGTGACCGTTGGTCGAGTTCAACGCGGAGGAAGTCACAACGACCGTTGACTTCGTCTTGCGTGAA
>JBQGDU010000292.1:0-4762 GCA_052039245.1 Aeromicrobium sp.
GTGAGGTCGACGCCGTCGAGAGCCCGCACCCCCGGGAACTGCTTCACGATGCCGCGCATCTGCAGCAGCGGCGCGTCCGAGGACGGATCGGTGGTCTCGCCCATGGCGTGACCGTAGTCACACGTTCTGTCACGTGTCAAGCAAAAGTCTGTAACCTGTCGTCGCACTCTTCACGACTTGACGACAGAAGTGGGGGTGATTCAATGACGGCATGACGACCGCGCCCACCGCGGGCACACCAGGGGCCGGGGAGCTGCTCCAGCACCTCCGCGACGGCCGACCGCGCACGAAGGCCGAGCTCGCCCAGCTCAGCAGCCTGGCGCGCTCGACCATCTCCTCGCGCCTTGACGCCCTCGTGAACGGGGGTCTGCTGCGTCCCGTCGGTGAGGCCGCGTCGACCGGCGGCCGTCCGCCCACGCGCTTCGCCCTCGACACCACCGCCCGCGCCGTGCTGGGCGTCGACCTCGGGGCCTCCCACGCCGCCGTGGCGGTCATCGACCTCACCGGCGCGGTCCGGGCCGAGGTCAGCGTGTCGTCCGACATCGCCGAGGGTCCCGGACCGGTGCTCGACCGGGTCGTCGCGCTGGCCCTCACGCTGCTGGACGAGCTGGGCATGAGCCCGGCGGACGTGGCCGGCGTCGGGATCGGCGTCCCCGGTCCGGTCGAGCACTCCACCGGCCGGCCGGTGCACCCGCCGATCATGCCCGGCTGGCACGAGTTCGACATCCCCGCCCACCTGAACGTCCACTTCGGCGGACCGGTGCTCGTCGACAACGACGTCAACATCCTCGCGCTGGGCGAGCACGTCGGCGAGTGGTCCGGGGAGGACCACATCCTCTACGTCAAGGTCGCCACCGGCATCGGAGCGGGCATCATCACCCACCGCCAGCTCGTCCGCGGCGCCGTGGGGACGGCGGGCGACATCGGCCACGTGCGGGTCGTCGAGGGCGACGAGCAGGACGTCGTGTGCCGGTGCGGCAACATCGGTTGCCTCGAGGCGGTCGCTGCGGGTCCCGCCGTCGCCACGGCATTGCGGGGCCAAGGCATCGAGGTGCACGGCTCACAGGACGTCGTCGACGCGGTGCAGGCGGGCGACGCGACGGCCGGCCGCGCCGTGCGTCAGGCCGGCCGTGCGATCGGTGGCGTGCTCGCCACGTGCGTCAACCTCTTCAATCCCTCCGTCATCGTCCTCGGAGGCACGCTCTCCGGCGCCGGCGATCATCTCGTCGCCGGTGTGCGCGAGGTGGTCTACCAGCGCTCGCTGCCACTGGCCACGAAGGACCTCAGCGTCGTGGCGGCCTCAGGTGGCGACCGTGCGGCCCTGATCGGCGCGGGTGCGCTCGTGCTCGACCAGGTGCTCTCCCCCGCGTCCGTCGACCTGCTCGTCGCGCAGCCGGCCGTGCGGGTTCCCGGCTGACGGCAGCGTCACTCGGGAAGTGCCTCGCGCAGCCGGCGTGCGGCGGACTCGGGATCGTCGGCCTCGGTGACCGCCCGGACCACGACCACCCGCGAGGCGCCGGCCTCGACCACCGGAGCGATGCGTTCGTGGTCGATGCCGCCGATCGCGAACCACGGCGTGGCCGGCGCCGCGTGCACGACGTCGGCGAGGGCCTCGAGCCCGATGGCGGCGCGGCCGACCTTCGTCGGGGTCTCCCAGACCGGCCCCGCGCAGAAGTAGTCGACGTCGGCGTCCGCGTCGGCCGCGCGAGCCTGCTCACCCCCGCGGCTGGAGCGCCCGATGACGACGTCGGGACCGAGCAGCGATCGGCTCGCCCGTGACGGCAGGTCGTCCTGTCCGGCGTGGAAGACGTCGGCGCCCAGCACCTGCGCGAGGTCGGCGCGGTCGTTGACGGCGAACAGCGCGCCCTCCCGTGCGCACACGTCACGGACCTGCTCGCCGAGCCGCAGCTCCTCCAGCGTCGTGAGCGTCCTGTCGCGGAGCTGGACGACGTCGACCCCGCCGGCGACGGCGGCGCGTACGAGGTCGGCCAGGTCGCCCTGCTCGCGGCGGGCGTCGGTGCACAGGTAGAGGCGGGCGGTGGCGATGCGGTCACGGGGACTCAATGGAACTCCTAGAGTGCGAGGTCGAGGTTGATGCGACCGTCCGGGGACGAGGAGGCGAGCGCCCCGTCTCGACGCGGGATGCGTCCGGCACCGGCGGCGGCCCGTCCGGCCTGCACCGCGAGGCGCATCGCGTGCGCCATCCGGACCGGGTCGGCCGCGCGCGTCCCGGCCGTGGCGAGCAGCACGGCTTCGCAGCCGAGCTCCATCGCGAGTGCCGCGTCGGAGGCCGTGCCGATGCCGGCGTCGAGCACGATCGGGACGTCGGCGGCGGCGGCGATCGCCTCGATGTTGCGCGGGTTGAGGACCCCGAGTCCGGACCCGATGGGCGCACCGAGCGGCATGACCGCCGCACATCCGGCGTCCTCGAGCTTGCGGGCGGTGATCGGGTCGTCGTTGGTGTAGGCGAGCACCACGAAGTCGTCGGCCACGAGCTGTTCGGCGGCGCGCAGCAGCTCGACGGGGTCGGGCAGGAGGGTGGCGTCGTCGGCCACGACCTCGAGCTTGACCCAGCTCGTCCCGCAGGCCTCCCGCGCGAGCTGCGCCGTCAGCACCGCCTCACGGGCCGTGAAGCAGCCGGCGGTGTTGGGCAGCGGCGCGATGCCCAGACGCTCCAGGAGGCTCCACACCGACCCCTCGGTCCCGGCCTGCACACGTCGCATCGCGACGGTGGTCAGCTCCGTCCCCGACGCGACGAGCGCGTGCTCCAGGCCGAGCAGGCTCGGCGCCCCGCCCGTCCCCATGACCAGGCGCGAGGCGAAGGAGCGGCCGGCCACCTCCCACGGTTCGTCGCTCAGCTGGTTCATCTCATCCTCCCGGGGTGGCACTGACGATCTCGACGATGTCGCCGTCGCACAGCTCGGTGGTCTCCCACGCAGGCCTGGGCACGACGGCGTCGGCCACGGCCACGGCCACGCCGCGCGGCCGGCCAGCGGTGTCGACGGCCGAGGGCAGGACGCCGGCGACGAGACCGGCGACGGTGGTCCCGTGGGGCACGGTGCGCGGCTCCCCGTTCACGCGCAGGGCGATGGTCACGCTCACGAGTCGTTCCCTCCTGTGCTCATGCGGGCTCTCGCACGGTGAAGCGTCGGGGATCGGCGGCGGTCCACTCCGGCGCGAGCGGCCGACCGGCCCAGAGGTCGTCGAAGGCGGCCGACGTCGCGGCGGCCTGCAGGACGCCGTGGCGGTGGTGCCCGGAGGCCAGGACGAGCCCGTCGCGAGCGGTGTGACCCACGATCGGCAGGTGGTCCGGCGTGGCGGGGCGCAGGCGTGACGTGAGGTCGACGAGCGGCGCCTCGTCCAGACCCGGCAGCAGGGCGCGAGCGTCACGCAGCAGGGCGAAGACGCCACCGGCGGTGACGACCGCGTCGGCGCGCTCCTCCGACGTCGCGCCCACGACGATCTCGCCGCCCGCCCGCCCGACCACGTAGACGGGCCGGCGCTGCACGAGTCCACGGACGATGCGTTCGCCACGCAGCCACGGCAGGCCCGAGGCGTCGAGGCGCAGGATCTGACCCTTGACCGGGCGCACCGGGGCGTCGACGTCCGGCAGGTCGGCGAGGAGATGGGGCGTCGCGGTACCCGTGGCGAGCACGACGGTCTCCGCGCGGCGCTCGGTGCCGGCGTCGTCGAGCACGCCGACGACGCGGCCCGTGGCGTCGAGCAGGAGTCGATCGATGCCACGGGGCACCTGGTGGGCGCCTGCGGCAAGCACGCTGCGCAGCGCGACGACGAGCCGACGCGGGTCCACCTGGTGGTCGGCGGCGTTGCGGACGACGGCCGCGACCCGCGGACCGAGGAGCGGTTCGAGCCGGCGGGCCTCGTCGACGTCGATCTGCTCGGCGGGAAGACCGTGGCTCCGCTGCAGGGCGGTGCTGCGCGCCAGCTCACGAGCGTCGTCGGCGTCGAAGGCCACCTGCAGCGCACCGGTGCGGGCATGTCCCACGTCGACGCCCGAGGCGTGCTCGACCTCGGCCGCGAAGTCGGGCCAAAGACGCGCGGAGAGCAGGTTGAGTGCGAGCACGTCGTCCTCGTTGAACTCCGTCTCGCTGACCGGGGCGAGCATGCCCGCGGCGGCGTGCGTCGCGCCCGAGCCCGACGCGGGGTCGAGCGTCGTGACGGTCAGCCCTGCCCGCACGGCGCGCCACGCGACCACCAGGCCGACGACACCCTGCCCGACGACGAGGACGTCGGAGCGCTCTGGGGTGCCGCGGACGTCTGACAACGGGTGCTCCCTTCGCCGGCATGACCCGGATCAGGTTCGACGGTCGGCGGTGCTGCCCTCTCAGCCCGCGCTCGCCGCGGGCTCCCGTGCGCCGCCCACTCTACGCCCGGGATCCATCCCCAGATTTGGGAGCCCCTGCACTCAAAGCACCACCTATTGCGTGCCCCAGCTCACGAATCTGGGGTGGGAGGCGCGTGGGAGGTGGGGACCCAGAAGCGGTCCTCCCCCTCGTGGTTGCGGCCGTCCGGGACGCCGCCGTGCCGGGCCACGACGCGCAGCGACGCGACGTTGTCCGGCGCCACCGTGAGGAGCGCGCGGTCGAGACCGCGCTCGCGCAGCCGCGCGAGGCCCTGACCGAGCATCGTCGTGGCATGTCCCTGACCCTGCCAGGGCGCGACGACGTGGTAGCCGACGTGCCCACCGCCCTCGTCGTCGGTGAGGCGGTACCGCAGGACGAGGCTGCCGAGGTAGAGGTCG
>JBQGDU010000293.1:0-5476 GCA_052039245.1 Aeromicrobium sp.
CTCGACGAGTTCGGTCTCTCGGGTCGCCAGGTCGTGTGGCCCACCCGCAACGGCGTGACGGGAGAGCTCGTGCGGGCGGTGCGTGGCAACGGTGAGCGCCCGGTGCTCGTGAGCAGTGCCGCGGTTCCGGACTGGGAGCCCCGCCTGGGCAGCATCGTCTCGCGTCCCACTGACGACGGGCCCGTTCCCCTGCTCGTCAACTCCGGTCTCGACGTCGGTGTGCCCGGCGACACGACAGTGGCCACGCTGCGTCAGCGCCTCCTCGCCGAGGCCGCGCTCGGCGCCCTCGACCGCTCTGCCGACCCGGACTCCGGCTCCGACGCCGTTGCGGTGCTCGACCCCCTCTGGAACCCCGGCGGCGGCAACGCGGCCGGCCGGATCGCCGAGACGTTCGAGCCCGACTTCGTCACGGCCACGAATCTCGACGAGCTGATGACCGACGAGCGCACCGAGTACACCGGTGCCATGCCGGACTCGGCCTCGGCCGACGCCATCTCCGCACCCCAGGTCCAGGAGGTCGACGCCGCCGTGCGCGCGACGGCTGCGCTCGCATCGCTCATGCCGGACGGCTCACGGCTGGAGGACGCGCAGGCCACCCGGGCGGCCGAGCTCGTCAGCGTCGCGTGGCGCGATCACCCCGACGACGGGGTCGCGGCCGCTCGCGCGTTCGCGCGGACCACCGACCGCACGCTCGGGTCCGTCACCGTGGAAGGGCCCCCCGCCGTCACGCTCTCGAGCTCGGAGGGCAGCTTCCCCGTGACGGTCACGAACGGCACCGACGAGACCATCCGGGTGGGACTCCGGCTGACGTCCACCAATCCGCGGCTGTCCGTCCCGGACGTGGAGCCGGTCGACATCGCCGCCGGCGAGCGACGCACCCTCACCGTGGGGGCCACGGTCGGCGACCAGAGCTCCTCGACGTTCACCGCCACGATGATCTCCTCGAACGGCCGGGCGTTCGGCGAGCCGGCGGTCTTCAACGTCCGGTCGAGCCGGGTCGGCATCGCCGTCTGGGTGGCAATGGGCGCCGCAGCAGCCTTCGTGGTCCTGGCCCTGGCCCGGCGGTTCGTCACCCGACGCGGCCGGAGCGCGAGCGACGACGGTCCGGAGGACCCAGCCCCCGTCGTTCCCACCGACACCGACGAGAGCAACCAGCGCGTCTGACGTCACCGACGCGAGTGCTGCGGTGCTGTCGAGCGCGATCTCGCTGCGCGGTCCGTGGTGAGACGTCCGGCCGATGAGAGCCCGGGTCGCGGCACGATCTCGGACACTGCTGACTAGCGCCGCCGGAGCGAGCCGAGGAGGTGCCCCAGCTCACGCATCCTCAGCAGGTGCGCGGCAGCGAAGTAGCCGACGGCACCGACCACACCCGCGACGGGGAGCACGACGAGCCCGCCGACGGGGGTGTCGCTGCTGACGTCGGCGGCCTCGAGTCCGGCCGTCACGCCCAGCATGAGCGCCGCGGCGACGCCGCACGCGCCCACGAGCTTCATCAGGAAGCGACGGGTCTCGAGGTCGATCAGACCGCCGCCGAGCCGCCGCGACAGGAAGGTCGTCGACAGGACGGCCCCGACGACGTAGGCGACGCCGAAGGCGAGGGCCAGCCGGGGCGCGAACTGCTCGGGCTCCGCCCCGCGGGTGAAGCCGATTGCCGCGGCGATGTTGACCACGGCGATGACGACCTGGATGAGGAACGGAGTACGCGTGTCCTCATCGGCGTAGAAGCCGCGCAACGCGATGTAGTGGATGGTGAAGAACAGCAGCGCGAGCGCGAACGTAGCCATGGTGGCTCCGATGGCCGGGGCGCTGACGCGCAGCGTGGGCGCGAACCCCAGCACGGCCGCCGCGGACCCGCCCAGACACGCGAGCGCCACCGCGAGCGGCGCGATCACGGCCAGCGTGATGCGGGCCGTGCGCCGGAGCTCGAGTGCCATCCGGTCGTAGGAGCCGTCTTGGGCCAGAGCTGAGATCGTCGGGACGATCGCCGTCACGAGAGAGACCGTGATGACGCCGTGTGGCATCTGGCTGACGAGGTAGCCGAGCGCGTAGACGTTGGCCCCCGCGCCGTCCCCACCCTGGCTGGCTCCGGTGAGCGTGCCCTTCGAGCCGAGTCGTTGGATGACGATGTAGGCCGCCTGGTTCGCAGCGATGAAGCCGAGCGTCCAGAGTCCGAGCCGCAGGGTGTGGCTCAGTCCGACCCCACGGAAGTCGAACCGCGGCGAGTACCGGAACCCGGCGGCACGCAGTGAGGGCAGGAGCGCGAGGAACTGAGCCACCACGCCGGCAGTGGCGCCCAGGCCCAGCAAGGTCGCCTGCGCAGTGGTGAAGCCACCGCTGCCCGCCGCGTGACCGTGGACGAACAGGAAGATCCCGAGCGACATCATGGCCACGACGTTGTTGACGATCGGCGCCCACATCATCGGCCCGAATCGGCGTCGGGCGTTGAGGACCTGCCCCACCAGCACGAACGCGCCGTAGAAGAAGACCTGCGGCATGCACAGGTACATGAGCAGCAGCGCCGACTCTCGTTGGGCGGCGAGCCCGGGCTCGAAGAGCTCGGCATCGAACACGACCCGCATCACGGCCGGGGCGAGCGCGACGAGCGCGAGGGTCGCGATCCCGAGCACCAGCATCCCCAGGGTGAGGATGCGATTCGCGTAGGCGTCGCCCCCGTCGGCGTCGCTGCGCATCGCCCGCACGAGCTGGGGGACGAGCACGACGTTGAACACGCCACCGGCCAGCAGGATGTAGAGGGCGTTCGGGACGGTGTTGGCGATCTCGAAGAGGTCGCCGTTCAGTGCCGCGCCGATCGTGAAGGCCAGGAGAAAGCTCCGGCCGAGGCCGGTGACCCGCGAGACGATGGTGCCGAGAGCCATCCAGGCACTCGCCCGCGCGACATCCGACCTCGCTGACTCACCCTCGTGTTCCTGCTCCAGGACCTCGCCGGTCACCGCGTCCCCGGACGAAGGCGTCTCGACCCATGCGTCCTCGTCCGAGGGATGCTCGACAGGCTGCGAGGTCTCGTCGGGCTCGCCCTCGTGCCGGCCAGGACGTTCTCTCATCGGCACGGTCCCGCCATGTCCGCCATGACGGTGGACGGCCTCTGCACCTCGACGTCGACGACGGACGCCGCGTTCGAGGGTGCCCTCCGCGCCGGTGGAGTCACGTTCGACATCCCCTCGTCGATGTGGCTGGGCTGAGTTCTCGATGGTAGTGCTCAGCTTCTGCTGTGGGGGGACGGGGCGGGCACGGTCAGCGCGTTGCCCCGCACCGTGGCCCCGCCAGAGTCACTCCTGCGGTCGTCAGGGAGCGGGTGACGTCGCCCTCGTCATTGCGGGGAACCGCTTCGGTGCTCCACCCGTCCTCCTACGATGGGGGCACGAGCACGAGGGGTGGACATGACCGAACGACGCGCGCTGGTCTCCGGCGACGTGCTCGACGGACGCTACGTCCTGCAGGACCTCGTCACCGAGCGGCTCGGCGCCACGACGTGGCGTGCTCACGATCGCGTCCTGAATCGCAACGTCGGTCTGGAGATGCTGCCCAGCGACGATCCGCGCGCCGACCACTTCCTCGACGCGGCGCGCGCCTCGACCGCGGTGTCCGACCCTCGGTTCCTGCGGGTGCTCGACCTCGTCGACGACGACCACGACCATCACATCGTCGTGCGCGAGTGGGCTCGCGCCGTCCCGCTCGACCAGCTCCTCGCGCAGTCGCCGATGCCCAACCGTCGTTCGGCACAGGTGGTGGCGGAGGTGGCGGAGGCGCTCGCGCACGCTCATGAGAAGGGCGTCCACCACCGTCGCCTCACCCCGCACCAGGTCCTGCTCAAGGAGTCCGGCGGAGTCCGCATCGTCGGCCTCGGCGTCGCCACGGCGCTCGCCCCCGTCGGCCATCACGACACCGCCGACGACCTGCACGTCTACGAGCAGCGAGACGTCACGGCTCTCGGTCGGCTGCTGTACGCGTGCGTCGTCGCCCGCTGGCCCGGAGCCCACGTCGACCAGCTCCGCGCGGCACCGACCGAGCACGGGCGGCTGCTCCGCCCCCGGCAGGTTCGCGCCGGTGTCTCCCGCGAGATCGACACGATCTGCGACCGCATCCTCGGCGACCCGCCGCTGCACCACCGGGCGCCGCTGCGCTCCGCCTCCGACGTCGCCCACGCCCTCCACCTGGTCGGGGACGACGTGGACGACACCGGCGAGATCACCGACCTGGCGGAGATCTCCTCTCCGGACCTGCTCCGCCTGGACCCCGTGGTCGAGCCGGTGGGACCTCCACCCGGGCTGGAGCCGCCGCGTCGTCGACCCAAGGCCTACGAGCCCGCGCCACCGTCGCCGTTCGAGCGCGGCAAGGCCCGTGCCGTCCGGGCCACCAAGGGAGACCGCGGACTCGTGCTGCTGGGCATCGTGGGCGTGCTCGCGCTCGCGGTGTTCCTCGGTTTCCTCGCCTTCGGCTCCGACACGGCCGAGCAGGCGCCCGCCACCAGCGCCACGGAGACCGCCACGGAGACCGGGAACCTGCCCATCCGGGACGTCGTCGACTTCGACCCGCAGGGCCAGGACGGTGAGGAGAATCCGGACCAAGTGGCGAACGTCCTCGACGGCGACCCGCAGACCGGGTGGCAGACGTCGACCTACTTCAACCGCGCGACGCTCGGCGGTCTCAAGGACGGCGTCGGCATCGTGCTCGACCTGGGCTCCCCCCGCGACATCGAGTCGATGCGCGTGGCGTTCGCCGGAGAGGGCACCGACGTCACCGTGTACGCGGCCACGGCCGCCTCGGACCTCCCACGCTCGATGAAGGGGCTCAAGCGGATCGCCTCGGTGCAGGACGCCGGCACGGATCTGTCGGTCACCTTCCCCGACGACACCATCACCCGTCAGGTCGTGGTGTGGCTGCAACGCCTGCCCCAGGTCGGCGACGGGGAGTACCGCGGCGAGATCCGTGAGGTCAGCATCCGCGGCGTGCGCTGACGCGTCCGGTGCGGGGAATGGTCGGCACCTAGACTGCGTTGAGCAGAGAGCACCCTCCCAGAAGGCATTCCATGAGCGACGTTCGCAACCTGATCATCATCGGCTCCGGCCCCTCCGGATACACCGCGGCCGTCTACGCCGCGCGGGCCAACCTCGAGCCTCTCGTCTTCGAGGGCTCGGTCACCGCCGGCGGTGCCCTCATGAACACCACCGACGTCGAGAACTTCCCCGGCTTCCCGGACGGCATCATGGGCCCGGAGCTGATGGACAACTTCCGCGCGCAGGCCGAGCGCTTCGGTGCCGAGCTGATCGCCGACGACGTGGTCTCCGCCGACCTCACCGGCGACGTGAAGACGGTCAGCCTGGCCGACGGCACCACCTACTCCGCCAAGGCGGTCGTCCTGGCCACGGGCTCCAGCTACCGCAAGCTCGGCGTCGACGGCGAGGACCGGCTGTCCGGCCACGGCGTCAGCTGGTGCGCCACCTGCGACGGCTTCTTC
>JBQGDU010000294.1:0-10438 GCA_052039245.1 Aeromicrobium sp.
CGGCTACAGCATGGACGGCTGGTCCGGGCGCATCCTGCGAGGCGTCGGGTACTTCGACCCTGACAAGCCGATCCGGAAGTTCACCAAGAAGGAGCTGGACGACCTGCTCCACAAGGAGCCGACCCGGGTGAAGATCGAGGGGATCAACCTCACCTACGAGGGCGTCATCCCCAAGGTGCAGAAGTCGATGCTGTCCAAGGACGTCGACGCCCTGCAGCCGCACGTGCGCCGCTTCGTCGAGCGGGTCATCACCTTCACCACCTGCCCCGAGTGCGACGGCACCCGGCTCACCCGGCAGGCGCTGGCCTCCCGGATCCGAGGGAAGAACATCGCCGAGGTCTGCTCGATGCAGCTCAGCGACCTCGCCGGCTGGCAGCGCGAGCTGGACGAGCCGTCGGTGGCGCCACTGCTCGGCGGGCTGCAGCACCTGCTCGACTCGTTCACCGAGATCGGGCTGGGCTACCTGTCGCTGGAGCGGCCGGCCGGGACCCTCTCCGGCGGCGAGGCCCAGCGCACCAAGATGATCCGGCACCTCGGCTCGTCGCTCACCGACGTCACCGACGTCTTCGACGAGCCGACCATCGGTCTGCACCCGCACGACATCCAGCGGATGAACGAGCTGCTCGTCCAGCTCCGCGACAAGGGCAACACGGTGCTCGTGGTCGAGCACAAGCCGGAGACCATCGCCATCGCCGACCACGTCGTCGATCTCGGCCCCGGCGCCGGCTCCGGGGGAGGAGAGATCGTCTTCGAGGGTCCGGTCGAGGGTCTGCGCGACAGCGACACCCTCACCGGCCGCCACCTGCACTACCGTGCCGCGCTCAAGGACGAGGTCCGCGAGCCCACGGGGAGGATCGAGGTGCGGGGTGCGGCGACGCACAACCTGCGGGACGTCGACGTCGACGTCCCGCAGGGAGTGCTCACCGTCGTGACCGGTGTGGCGGGGTCGGGCAAGAGCTCGTTGATCCACGGGTCCGTCGCACCGCTGGAGGGTGTCGTGACGATCGACCAGGGCGCCATCAAGGGCTCGCGTCGCAGCAACCCCGCCACCTACTCCGGTGTCCTCGAGCCCATTCGCAAGGCGTTCGCCAAGGCCAACGGCGTCAAGCCCGCACTGTTCTCGGCCAACTCCGAGGGGGCCTGCCCCACCTGCAAGGGCAACGGCGTCGTCTACACCGAGCTCGGCTTCATGGAGACGGTCGCGAGTCCGTGCGAGGAGTGCGACGGCAAGCGCTTCCAGGCCGCGGTCCTGGACTACACGCTCGGCGGGCGGGACATCAGCGAGGTCCTGGCGATGTCCGTGAGCGAGGCGGAGGCGTTCTTCGCGGGGACCAGTGAGGCCGGCGCCGACGCCAAGGTCCCGGCCGCACACAAGATCCTGGCCCGACTCGACGACGTCGGACTCGGGTACGTCAAGCTCGGACAGCCGCTCACCACGCTGTCCGGCGGAGAGCGACAGCGACTCAAGCTGGCCGCGCAGATGGGGGAGAAGGCCGCCGTCTACGTGCTCGACGAGCCCACCACCGGACTCCATCTCGCCGACGTGGAGAATCTGCTCGGGCTGCTGGACAGGCTCGTCGACGCCGGCCGGACCGTCGTCGTCATCGAGCACCAACAGGCGGTCATGGCACACGCCGACTGGATCCTCGACCTCGGACCCGGCGCCGGTCACGGCGGCGGGCAGGTGGTCTTCGAGGGCACGCCGGCTGAGATCGTCGCCGCTGCCTCCACACTCACCGGTCAGCATCTCGCGGACTACGTCGGCGCCCGGTAGGCACGCTCGCCGATGAGACCCGTCCTCGCCGTCCTCGCGGCGGCGCTGTGCTTCGCCACCACCGGCACGGCCCAGGAGCTCGCCGACGTCGCAGGGACGGCGTTCGAGGTGGGGCTGGCCCGCATCGTGCTCGGCGGTGCACTGCTCGCCGCCGGCTCGTGGTGGCTGGTCGGTGCACGATCGTCCGGAGGCACCGACCCCGTGGACCCGATGGTCGCGCGGACGAGTGTTCTCGCGAGCTGGCCACGCCCCCTGGTGGTCGTCGTCGGGGCGATCGGCGTGCTCGCCTACCAGCCCACCTTCTTCCAAGGCACGGCAAGCAACGGTGTCGCGGTCGGCACCGTGGTGGCACTGGGCTCGGCGCCGGTGATCACCGGCGCTCTCGACGGCGTGCTGCGACGACGACTGCCGGGGCTGCGCTGGGGCGCGGCCACGGCGCTCGCGCTCGTCGGCGTCGCGCTCGTCTCGGGGGCGCTGGGCCAGGTCGGGGTGGGCTCGGGGGTCGCGCTCGGGGCCGACGTCCTGTGGTCGGTGGCCGCCGGCGCCTCGTACGCGGTCTACACGGTCGCCGCGAAGGAGCTGCTGGACTCCGGGTGGTCCCCACGGCGTTGCATGGGCGCGATGTTCGGCGTGGCCGCGGCGCTCGCCATCGGTCCGCTGGCACTCAGCGCGCCGCGATGGCTGCTCAGCGGCTCCGGTCTGCTGCTCGTGCTGTGGCTGGGCGTGGTGACCACGGCGATCGCCTACCTGCTGTTCGGCTGGGGTCTCGCGCGCCTCCCGGCGGCGAGCGTCGCGACCCTCACGCTGGCCGAGCCGTTGGGGGCGGCGCTGCTGGGCGTGCTGCTTCTCGGCGAGCGGCTCGACTCCTCGGCCCTGACCGGGCTGGTGGTCCTGGTCGTCGGGCTGGTCCTGCTCGCGGCCGGCGGCCCCCGCGGGCCCTCCGGGACCGCCCGCGTCGTGTTCATGTGCGGGCCGTCCGGCTCGGGCAAGAGCACGTACGCCGCCCGGCTGGAGGCGCAGGGTTGGCACCGGATGAGCATCGACCTCGCGCTGTGGCAGCGCGGCACCGGGCCGATGCAGGCTTCACCGGAGCTGCTCGCGGAGGTCGAGTGCGAGCTGCAGGAGGATCTTCGCGCACGTGTCGCGGCGGGGGAGCGCATCGTGCTCGACTTCGCGTTCCCCACCCGCGCCATGCGCGACCGCTACCGTTCGCTGCTCGAGCCGTGGGGAGTCGTGCCGGAGACGATCTACCTCGACACCGATCCTGAGGTCGTGCTGCGTCGCGTGCGGGAACGACGCGGTCGGCACGCGGACGACGTGGTGCTGAGCGAGGAACAGGCGTCGCGCCACCTGAGCGACTTCGAGCGACCTGGGCCGGACGAGGGTCCGCTCACCGTCGTGAGCATCACAGGGGACGCTTGAACCCGACGTGGCTCGCCTCGTAGCCCAGCCGTTCGTAGAACCGGTGCGCGCCCTGCCGACTCAGGTCGGTGGTGAGCTGGGCGAGCGTCGCTCCGCGCGCCCGACCGTGCTCGTGCGCCCACTCGAACAGCGCAGCCCCGAGCCCCCGACCACGCCACGACTCCGCCACCCGCACCGCCTCGATCTGCAGCCGCGTGGCGCCCCCGCGAGAGAGTCCCGGCAGCAGGCTGAGCTGGGCCGTCGCGACGACCCGGTCCACCTCATCACGCACCACCGCGATGATCTGCGACCGATCACGCGCCACGGCGTCGAAGGACTCCTCGTACCGTGCGACGTCCCGGCTCTCGCGCGTGGCACCGAGCGGGTCGTCCAGCAGCAGGTCGACGATGGCGGGCACGTCGGTGCGTCGTGCTCGTTCCACCTGCAGCGTCCGTCCGTCGGCCACCAGCTCCGAACCGACGTCGTGGGCGGTGGAGCGCACGCCCTCGACCACGGCGTCCAGCCAGCGTCGAACCGACGCCCGTGCCTGCTCGGTGTCGGGGTAGCGGCAGCGCAGGTGCATCCCGGCCTCGTCGAGGACGAACCACACCATGACGCCGTCGGTGCGTCCTGCCGCGCTGACGTACTGCGCCTCGAGCCCGACGTGGTCCACCCGGACCGGGAGTCGGCGCATGTCGAGCCACGAGAGGGCGAACATCCCGGGTGCCTGCGGCATGCCGCCCCACGGTGCGAGGACGTCCTCCAGCGGGTGCGATCCGAGCCGGACCGCCTCCTTGACGGCCTCAGCGCAGGCGGCGGGCGCGGTGTCGGGGGAGTCGAGCACGGAGTTGGTGATGAACCAGCCCACGGAGTCGTGCCAGCTCTCGTCGTAGCGACTGTGGACGGGGAAGACGGCGCGCAGGGGAGCGCCGGCCAGCTCCCGGGTGACCCGCGTCATGACCGAGGTCGTCAGCGCCAGGGTGGAGACGCCCTGCTGTCGCGCTCGGCGGCCCATCGACGCACTGGCGTCGACGTCGAGCACGTCGCGCACCTCGACACGTTCGGGGACCGGTTCGGTCAGGTCGCCCAGCGGCATGGGGAACCGTGGCATGACGTCGCCGCTGTCGGTGATGACCTCCCGCCATCGACGTCGCACGTCGGCGGGCGCAGGTGTGCGAGCGTCCAGGGCCGTCGTGTGGGCGGCGAACTCGGGTACGTCGGCGACCCCAGGGACCGCGGGCAGGCCGAGGGCGACGAGAAGGTCACGCACGACGACGAGGAGTGACCACATGTCGACATGCGAGTGATCGGAACCGATGACGACGGTCGGCCGGTCGTCGGACTGGACGACGCAGAGCCGGTGCGACGGCGACGAGTACGGCGTGCAGTGGGCGTCGAGGATGCCACGCAGCGCATCGCTCAGGCGGGCGCCGGCGCCCACGGGGTGCTCCACCCATGCACCGGGACGCACCCGGACCTCCTGGAGGATCGGCCCGTCGGGCCCGGGGGAGAAGACCGTGCGCAGGGTGCCGTGGCGCTCGAGCACCCGCAGCCACGCATCCGCGAGCTGGTCGAGGTCGACCGAGGGCAGACGTGCCGTGACTGCCATCCACGATCCTGGACGATCACCCGCGCTCACGTGCCGCCGCTGGTCGAAGGAGACGGGAAGCGCGCGTCCGGTGGGCTCGACCTCGACGTCGTACCCGACCACGCGACCGAAGGGGATCCTGAGGTGCGCAACGTGGGTGAGCCGCATGCCGCACACTCTAGGTCCGGCCGGTCCGTCGAACGGCGCCGAGCTGTCGCCACCGTCACATCGGTCCGGACTCGTTCTCCGAGAGCCACGTCCTAGGCTGGCCGGACGCGAGGAGGTGGAGCCGATGGCGTCCTTCGCCGTGCCCGGCGCGACGATCGATCACGGGGTCTCGGGCGAGGGCGATGCCGTGGTCCAGCTGCACGGGCTCACCTCGAGCCGACGTCGCGACCGAGCGCTCGGGCTCGACCTGGCCTCGCAGCTGGACGATGCTCGGGTGCTCTCGTACGACGCACGAGGACACGGACGATCGAGCGGGCGGCAGCGACCGGACGACTACCGCTGGGAGTCGCTGGCCGACGACCTCCACGACCTCGTCCGACAGGTGTTCGATTCCTCGCAGGTCCACGGTGTCGGTGGGTCGATGGGTGCCGGGACCCTCCTGCACGCGGCCACGCGACGCCCGGAGGTCTTCGCATCTCTCACGCTCGTCGTGCCACCCACGGCGTGGGAGACGCGTCGGGCCAAGACGGCCGAGTACGAGACCGCGGCGCGGCTCGTCGAGACGAGAGGCCTCCAGGCGTTCATCGACGCCGGCGACCCGACGACCCTGCCGCCGGCGGCTCAGGGACGACCGCACACCGTCCCGGACGTCGCCGAGGAGCTGTTCGCGTCGATCTACCGCGGGGCGGCCAGGTCAGACCTCCCTGCACGCGACGCGCTCACGGACCTCGACGTGCCGACGCTCGTCCTGGCGTGGATCGACGACCCGGCACATCCGATGTCGACCGCCGAGCAGCTGTGCGACCTGCTGCCGCGCAGCCGGCTCGTCACCGCGAGACGTCCTGACGACGTGGCGACCTGGTCTGCGGAGCTGGCCCGACACGTCGCCCGGCACGGCTGAGAACATCACCACTTCCAGAGTCCCGGTCGCACGGCCACATTGATCCGATAATGCACATTATGTCAACTTAGATCGTTCTGCGAGGAGCTCGGCCCCGCCCCTCCTCATCGCCGAGGGATCAGCGACGACTCACTGAGCTCGTCCAACGACGCGACGCCCATGAGGGTCATCGTGCGCACGACCTCCTCGCGCAGGATCTGCAGGACGTGGTCGATTCCTCGTTCTCGCCCCACAGCGGCGCCGTACAGGTACGGGCGGCCGATCATCACCGCGTCCGCGCCCAGCGCGACGGCCTTCACGACGTCGCTGCCCCGGCGGATGCCCCCGTCGAGCATCACGCAGAGTCGCTCGCCCACCGCGTCGGCGACCTCGGGCAGCGCGTCGAGGGATGCCGGGGCGTAGTCGAGCTGTCGACCGCCGTGGTTGGACACGACGACCCCGTCGTAGCCGAGCGCTGCCGCTTGCGTCGCGACGTCGGCGGACATGACGCCTTTCAGGTGCAACGTCCCCTGCCACTGATCGCGGATCCACGCGGCGTCGTCCCAGGTGAGCGTCGACTGCATGAACTCGCGCTCCTGCACCTGCATCGACTCCACGGCGGCACCGATCCCGCGGCGGTCCACGAAGTTGTAGCCACCGAAGCGCCGCCGCCGCAGCGCCGCCCAGGCCCATCGGGGGTACCGGGCGAAGTTCAGTGCACCTCGGGGCGTCAGGATCGGCAGCTGCCCGTTCCCGCGCATGCCCGTCCTGCGCTCCCCCTCCCTGCTGCCCTTCACGGGGACGTCGACCGTCACCATCATGCTGCGGTACCCGGCCGCCCACGCCCGGTCCATCAGGGACGCGGTCAGGCCTCCCGTTCGCGGGTACAGCTGGAACATCGGTGCCGTGCTCCGTGTGGCTGCCGCCACCTCCTCGATCGACCAGGACGACGCCGTGCTGAGCACGAAGCGCGACCCCGCTCTCTCCGCTGCCTGTGCGGCGAGCACGTCGGTGCGCCAGTAGGCCATCCCGGAAGCGCCGGTGGGGGCCAGCATCACCGGGAGGTCGAGCCTCTCCCCCGCGACCGAGGTGCGGAGATCAGGCTCCGCGGTGCCGCGGAGCACGCTGGAGGCCAGCGACCAACGGTCGAAGGCCTCGACGTTGTCCCGCAGCGTGGTGCCGCCCTCCGCCCCGCCGTCGACGTAGTGCCACACCATCGCGGGCATTCGACGACGGGCCGCTCGCCGGTAGTCGTCGATGGTCAGGAGCCGTTCCGGAAGCCTCCACCGCAGATCGAAGCCGAGCAGGTCCATCGTCCACCTCCGTCCCGGACGCCCACGTCGCATGCATCGGACGTCGCACAGCGGGCGACGTCGACGCTACCCTCCCCGGGGCCTCAGCGACCCCGGCCAGGGTCGTCCCCACTGATCCGATGCGCCGGCACGGGCGCCCGCGTCCGACGGCGCTGACCCGTGCCCAGGAGGATCAGGCCGCTGGCGCACACCAGGGAGTTGCTCCCGACCAGGAGACCGAGCGAGGCCGTCGACTGGTCGCTGAGCGCCCCCAGGCCGACGCCGGCTGCCGCGCCGGTGCCGAGGAAGACCAGCGACGTCATGGAGAGCGCGGTCCCCCGGCGTGCGTCGTCGACGCGCGCGTGCACGAGCGAGTTGTACGTCGCGCCGAACCCCGAGTGCACGGCGTAGGAGGTCCAGAAGCCCGCGACGAGCACCACGGGGCCGGCCGCCGCCGCCATGGCGGCGAGCCCGCCCGCCTCGACCAGCAGGAGAATCACCGCGACCGGTGCCGCGGCACGGGAGCGCAGCACCCGCGAGACGACGAGCGAGCCCACCGAACCCAGGCCCCACGCCACCGCCGTCACGACACCGAGCACCGAACCGGCAGACGAGGTGTCGGCACTGAGCTCGTCCATGCGCACCGGCATCAGGAGCTCCAGGGCGCTCACCCCTACGGCGATGAACACCATCGCGAGAGCGAGCCAGCGCAGCGTCGGCCCCGAGACGAGGCCCAGACCACCCTTGAGCGTGTCCGCCCAGCCGAGTGCGACAGCGTCCCCCGGAACCCGTCGGGTGCTCTCCATGAGCACGAGCGCGACCACGAGCTGGACGACCACCACGACGAACGCGATGGCGTAGGGCACGGCGAGCGTGACCGGGTCCGACCACGGTGCGACGTGCAGCACCCCGGCGGAGCACAGCGAGCCGACGGCAATGGAACCGGCGAGCACTCCCCCCGCCGCGGCCAACCCGGACGGCACCTCCTGACCTGCGCCCCGCCCGTTCTCGGCGTCCACGAACCACGCCTCGAGCGGTCCGCTGTCCAGTGCACGGAAGAGTCCCTTGAGCGCCCATGCCGCCGTCAGGAGCAGCACCGAGTCCGCGACGATCATCAGCCCGTAGGCCGCGAGCGCCGCGAGCGCCGAGGCGACGAAGACCTGCCGTCGCCCCCAGACGTCACTGAGGACTCCGCTGGGGATCTCCATCAGCAGCACCACCGCACCCTGGGCCGCCATCGCCGTCGCGATCTCGGCCACGCTGAGTCCGCGAGACAGCGGCAGCAGGAGCGCGACCGGGGTGATCAGCCCAGTCGCGAACCAGCGCAGTGCCAGGAGGGTGAGGAAACGGGTCTTGACGCTCACCGGCTCACCGAGGGAGCGGCCACCACGTGCAGCCCGATCCGGTGCTCTCCCCCGCGCCCCTTGTAGGACAGGACCAGCTCGGTGATCTGCGCGGTCAGCTCCTCCAGGTCCGCCAGGTCGAGGTCGAGCAGGAAGTCGGAGTGCTCGAACGGCGCGCCCGGCACCAGGCTTGCCGCCTCGATGCGTCGGAGCAGGGTCCGCTCCTGCTCGGACTTGACGACGCCGATGGCGGCCCGTCCCTCCGGGGTCTCCCGCAAGGCGCGAGGAAGCGTCGTCATCTCGTGCACGGCACGCCATCGTCGCTCGCGGCCGTCGCGATGCACGTCGTCGGAGACGAACCCGAAGCGCTCCAGCTGACGCAGGTGGTAGGACAGCGACCCACTCGACTCCCCCAGTGCGCGAGCCAGCTCGCTCGCCGTGGCGGGCCCGTTGGTCCTCAGCTCACCGAGCGCGTTGATCCGGATCGGGTGGGCCAGCGCCTTCAGCGTGGCGACGTCCTGGACGACGTGCCTCGTGCGTTCCTCCATATCGCAAGGATCTCTTTGCAAAGATCTCTTGTCAATAGACGCGGCGTCAGCCCGGTACGGCCCGGTTCAGTCCACCCCAGCGGCGGAACGCACGCGAGCCCGCACCGACAGCAGGGCCGCGGCGTCCTCCCGGCTCGTGCGGTCGGGGTCGGTCATCCAGTCCAGGACGGCGGAGTCGTCCGTGGTCACGCCGGCGAGGACGTCCGACGTCGCTGCCGCGATCAGACGACCACTCCCCTCCACCGGGGGCACGGCGAGCCGATCGCGCATCCAGAATTCGGCCTGCTCGAACAGGGCGTCGGGCACGTGGAGCCGGCGCTCCCAGCGTCGCCGGCCGAGCACCGTCGGCAGACCACCCACCGGGCACCCGGCCTCCCTGAGCTGTGCGACCAGCTCGTCGAGGTGGAGCTCCATGAGCCAGGTCGGCATGCCCCGCACTGCGAGCAAGGAGGCCAACCAGGCCACGTGACGGCCCGCGGTCTCGGGGCGGTGTGCCACCAGGGAGGCGAGCCAGCCGCTGTCGGACGTCGCGAACCGGGCACCACGGCTGCCGTACCGCGCCCGGTAGTACGGCAGCTGCTCGAACGACCGGCTGGAGGCGCGGGTCGCCGCCCGCAGGACCACGGCGTCCAGCGCCACGGGATGTGCACCGCCCTCGACGTTGAGCGCCGACGCGTCGGGCCGCCGCTGGGCGTCGCCCTGCAGAAGGGCGTTCGCCACCACCTCCACGAGGTCGCGGAGGAGGATGTCGCGCTCTCCTGGCTCCGCCGGCCCGTCGCCGACACTCCAACCCCCGGTGGTCTCATCGACCACCGCGCGCAGGAGTGCGGCGTCGGTCGAGCCGATCCGTTCGGCGAGCCGTTCCACGGCGACGACCGCCGCCACCTCGGCCGGATCCGTGAGCGGCCCCGTGACGGTCCGGGACGCATGGTCGCGGATCAACGCGATCGCGGCATCGACGTACCTACCTCTGAGCACAGGCACATTCTCGCAACGCTGTCCGGCCCGTGCTCACCCGACGTGGACCCCCGCGCCTCTCTACGATGCCCTCATGCCCGAGCGTCCCTTGATCCTCCTGGTCTCCGACGAGCACCGCGGCAGTCTCGAGTCCGAGCTGCGCAGCCGGTACGACCGTGACTACGACGTGCGGGTCGTCGACGACGGAGCGGCGGCCCGGCAGCTGATCCGCTCCCTCGACGACCCGCGTGAGCTCGCCCTCGTCGCTGCCGAGCTGCACCTGCCCGACGAGGACGGCATCCAGCTCCTGCGCGAGCTGCAGGGCCTCGTGCCGACCGCCGTCCGGATCCTGCTCATCGGCGTCGGGGACTTCCGCACCAGTCTCGACGTGATCCGTGACGCCCTGGCTGCCCGACACTTCGACACCTTCCTCGGCATCCCACGCGGCGCGCGGGACGAGGAGTTCCACGTGGCGCTCACCGAGCTG
>JBQGDU010000295.1:0-7033 GCA_052039245.1 Aeromicrobium sp.
CGGCGAGACCGTGGAGAGCTCACCGATGTGGGTCGCGGCAGACGTCGCGTGCCGACCTGACGGCGACGTCCTCGGGAACGACGTCGTGGGAGTCGGCCGCGCTGACGGCGGCGCCGGCTGTCAGGCGCAGGGGCACGACGCCGGCCCAGGCGCCGTCGGCGACGTCCTCGTCATCGTCGACGGGATCGCCGTCACGCGCCTTGAGCGACGCCTCTCGTAGCGGGACGGCCAGCACGGCCGTGGCAGCCAGCTCCTTGCGCGTGTGGGGCCGCAGCGTGGCCGCCCGGCCGGGGATCATCTGGTCCACCACGAGGTCCAGCGCCCGGGTCTTCTCCGCCGGATCCTCCACCAGGCGGGCCCTCCCGATCACCACTGCGCTGCGGTAGTTCATCGAGTGGTGGAACCCCGAGCGGGCCGCGACCAGACCGTCGAGCAGGGTGACGGCGATCGATACCTCGGTGCCGACGGCGTCGGTGAGCCAGTGCGCGGCGACCGACCCGTGCACGTAGAGGGTGCCGCCGTCGTCCGGGCCGTCCGGATCCACGCCGAACGCCACCGGCAGGACGAGCGGGTGGGTCCCGACGTCCACTGCGAGGTGGGCGATGAGTGCCTCGGCGAGCAGGGCGTGCAGCTCCGCGCGGTCGACGCGGGCCCGCGCGCGGCCCCGCTGGACCGTCGTGCGAGGCGTCGGGGAGAGCGTGGTCGGGATCGGTGGCATGAGGCCATCGTCGTTGTCGAGTGGTATGTTCGGACAGGCCATTCTTGGACCATTTGGACAGACCACTGGAGGTGCGGTGACCGAGAGCGTGCTGGCTCTGGGCCTGGACCGCGACCTCGACGTCCCGCTGCCCACCCAGCTCGCGCAGCGCATCCGCGGTCTCGTCGCCGACGGGGTGCTGGAGCGCGGGCGACGACTGCCGAGCACACGAGCCCTCGCCGCCGACCTCGGGGTCTCGCGCGTGGTCGCGACGCAGGCCTACGAACAGCTCGTGGCGGAGGGATGGCTGGAGGGCCGACACGGCGCGGGCACCTTCGTCGCGGCGGCACCGGTCCGGCCGGTTCCGGTCCGCCCGACGAGACCCGCGTCCGGCGCCGGCCCGGCCAGGATCCGGCTGGACACCGGCACCCCCTGGATCGATCCGCGGCACCGCGCCGGATGGCGTCGTGCCTGGCGCGAGGTCTCCGCGGCCGTGCCACCGCGCGGGTACGACGACCCGCGCGGCATCGCCGAGCTGCGGACGATGCTCGCCGACCGGCTGCGACGGCAGCGGGGCGTGAGCTGTTCCCCGGAGGACGTCATCGTCACCCAGGGCACCGGTGACGGGCTGCGCCTGCTCCTGGAGGCCCTGCCCGACGGACCGGTGGCCGTGGAGGATCCCGGGTACCGGGCCGCCGTCGCGACGGTGCGTGCGGCGGGTCGGGACGTGGTCGACCTCCCGGCGGGGGAGCCGATCGACGACCTGGGCGGGCTCGCGGCCGTCTACGTCACGCCGGCCCACCAGCACCCTCTGGGGAGGGTGATGCCGGCGGCGGAGCGGGTGACGCTCCTGGACGCGGCCCGCCGCGCCGGAGCCCTCGTCGTGGAGGACGACTACGACTCGGAGTTCCGCTACGACGTCGCGCCGGTCCCGGCCCTCGCGTCGCTCGACAGGACCCGCGTGGCGTACGTCGGCACGGCGTCCAAGGCGGTCTCACCGAGTCTGAGGCTCGGCTGGCTGGTGGCGCCGCCGGAGGTGACCGAACGCATCGTCCGATCGCGGGAGGTCCGGCACGAGGCCGCGCCCTGGCCGGTCCAGCGTGCCTTTCTCGCACTGCTGCGCGACGGCTACGTGGACCAGGTGGTGCGCAGCGCGCGCCGCGTCTACGCCGAGCGGGCCCCGCGCGTGGAGGCGGTGCTGGCGCCGCACGCCCGCAGCGCCGGAGCGTCGGCGGGCATGTACTCCACCTGGTTGCTGGACCACGACCGCGCCGTCGCCGTGCGGACAGCGCTGCGCGAGCAGGGTTTCGACGTCAACCTGCTCGCCGACCACGCGCGCTCGTCCGGCCTGACCGGTCTCGTCGTCGGGTTCGGGGGAGTGAGCGAGGAGGAGCTGGACACCGCACTGGCCGTCATCGCCGAGACCCTCGGGCGGACGGCGCGCTGACCCCTGACCCGAGTCCCGCATCGGTGCCTCAGCAACCGAATGGCGGGTCTTTGGGTTGCTCAGGCACCGATCCAGCGCTCACACGACCTTTCGGTTGCTCAGGCACCGATGGACGGCCCGGACCGGGCCTCGTCCATGGCCTGCCTCCGCGCGGTCCTCTGCTCTTCCGGCGAGAGCCGCTGGACGTCGAGCAGCGTCACCGGGCCGACCACGAGCTCGCCGTCGTCGAGCGGCTCGCAGCGGATGCCGGCGTGGCCTCGCATGGCCTGGTGAGCACCGTCGGCGAACACACCGTTCATCCACGCGCACGGGTTGGCGCGGGTCAGGGACCGGAACCGCAGCGGCCCGGCACCGGCGTCGATCGTGAAGACCGTGTGCACCAGGTCCTCGACGTCGAGCCCGTGCGTGACGACGTTGCGGCGCGCGTCGACCGGGTCGAACGGCGTCGTGCCGGCAGGGAGCGGGCCGAGCTCTCCCTCGAGCCGTCGGATGGACTCCTCGGCGAGGAAGGTCACCGACGCGAACCGGTGCCGGGTGCCGAAGTAGCGGTCGCCGACGAGCCCCTTGTGGGCACGCACCTGCACGCGCTCCACCACCTCCGGCCCGTCCGCCGGACGTGGACCGTCGGCGGGCCTGCCGTCGTAGCGGTGGCGCGGCGAGACCAGGAGCGTCACGATGCGTTCACCCACGACGAGGACGTTACCGACTAGCGTGTCCGTGAGGCGAGGAGCAGCATGGAGACCATCGACCGACGGGTGGCGGCGAGCGTCCGCGACCTCGTGCGCACGTACGGCCGCGACGACGCGGAGGTGCGTGCCCTCGACGGTGTCGACCTCGACGTCCACGTCGGTGAGTTCACCGCCGTCATGGGGCCGTCCGGCTCGGGGAAGTCGACGCTCATGCACTGCATGGCCGCGCTCGACGCGCCGACGTCCGGGACGGTCACGATCGGCGACGTCGAGATCGGCCGGCTCAAGGACAAGGCACTCACCACGCTGCGCCGCGACAGCATCGGCTTCGTCTTCCAGTCCTTCAACCTGGTGCCGACGCTCACCGCGCAGGAGAACATCCTGCTGCCGCTCTCGATCGCCGGTCGTGAGCCCGATCCGGACTGGTTCGACACGGTGATCGGCGCCGTCGGCCTGGCCGACCGGCTCGCGCACCGGCCCAGCGAGATGTCCGGCGGCCAGCAGCAGCGCGTCGCGTGTGCGCGGGCGCTGATGAGCCGGCCCGACATCGTGTTCGCCGACGAGCCCACCGGCAACCTCGACTCCGTCTCCGGCGCCGAGGTGCTCGGATTCCTGCGCCGCGGCGTCGACGACCTCGGCCAGACGATCGTCATGGTGACGCACGACCCGCTCGCCGCGTCGTACACGGACCGCGTCGTCTTCCTCGCCGACGGACGCGTCGTCGACGAGCTGCTCGCACCGACGGCGGAGTCCGTCGCCGAGCAGATGACGACCCTGCAGACGCGTCCTCCCCGAGGCACCTGATGCGTCTCGTCACCTGGCGCAACCTGCTGGCGCGCAAGGTGCGCCTGCTGCTGAGTGCCTTCGCCATCGTCCTGGGCGTGGCCTTCGTGGCCGGGTCGTTCATCTTCACCGACACGATGGAACGCAGCTTCGAGGGCATCGTCTCGGGTTCGGTGCCGGAGGTGACGGTACGGTCGGCCGGCTCCGACGCGGCCGGCCCCGGTGCGAGCCAGACCGCCCCGTCCGGCAGCGAGGCGCTGCCGGCCGGTCTCGTCGACGAGCTCGCCGGCCTGCCCGAGGTCGAGCGGGCCGACGGCTCCGTGGACGGGCTCGGCCTGTTCGTCGTGAGGTCCGACGGCACCCTGCTGGGTGGGACCGGGGCGCCTACGCTGTCGTTCAACTACTCCGACGCACCGAACCTCCTGGGTCAACCGTCGATCACCGTCGGGCAGGGCAGAGCGCCCGAGGGGCCGGGCGAGGTGGCGCTCGACGCGCGCTCGGCCGAGAACGCTGGGTACGAGGTGGGCGACACCGTCGAGATGGTGACCCTCGGCGAGGACCCGACGGTGCAGGCGGAGCTGGTGGGCACGGTGGACTTCGCGGGCGGGGGGCTGGCCGGCGCCACGCTCGTCGTGTTCGACACGGCCGTCTCGCAGGACCTCTTCCTGGGCGGCGCCGACGAGTTCACCAGCATCTCGCTGTCCGGTGCCGAAGGAGTGAGCCAGAGCGACCTCGCGCGGGCCGCGGCGCCGCTGCTGCCCGACGGGTACGAGGCCGCGACGGGCGACGACGTCACCGAGGAGGTGGAGGGCGTCATCGGTGAGGTGCTGGGTGTCCTCAACACGTTCCTGCTCGTGTTCGGCGCCATCGCACTCGTCGTCGGCACCTTCCTCATCGTCAACACGTTCTCGATCCTCGTGGCGCAGCGCAGTCGCGAGCTCGCGCTGCTGCGGGCGTTGGGGGCCTCGCGGCGTCAGGTGACGCGGTCGGTGCTGGCCGAGGCCGTCGCCGTCGGACTCGTCGGCTCGACGCTCGGCCTGCTGCTCGGGTTCGGGCTCGCGGCGCTGCTGCGGCTGCTGTTCGCCGAGTTCGGCCTGGACCTCTCGCAGACGCCGCTCGTGTTCAAGCCGCGCACCGCGGTCATCTCCTACGTCGTCGGTGTGCTCGTGACGATGGTGGCGGCATGGCTGCCCGCGCGGCGAGCCTCGCGCATCGCCCCCGGGGCGGCGATGCGCGACGACGTCGCCCTCCCGGAGAGCTCGGTCCGCCGCCGCGCCGTCGTGGCGGTGGCGCTCGCGGCGGTCGGGGCGGGCCTGCTCGTCTGGGGGCTGGGGATCGGCGGGAGCGACGTCACGCTGAAGGTCGGGCTGGGCGTGCTCGCCATCCTGCTGGCCGTCGCGCTCGCGAGTCCGGTGCTCGTCGTCCCGGTCCTGGCGGTCCTCGGCCGCGGGTACCGCCGTGTCTTCGGCACCGTCGGCACGCTCGCGTGGCAGAACGCGCGCCGCAACCCGCGTCGGACTGCTGCCACGGCATCGGCACTCATGATCGGGCTCGCGCTCGTGACCACGATGTCGGTCATCGGCGCCTCCGTGAACGCCTCGATCGACGCCGTGGTCGAGGAGGACTTCCCGAGCGACTTCATCGTCTCCAACGCCGTCGGGGCGCCGTTCTCCCCCGCCGTCGCGGAGGCGGTGGCCGACGTCGAGGGCGTGGCGGAGGTCGCCGCCCTGCGTTCCCTGCCGCCGGGCGAGGACGGGCTCCGACTGTCCGCCACCGACCTCGGCTCGTTCGGGTCGGTGTTCGCCCCCGAGTACCTCGACGGGGGCGCACCGACTGCCGACGACGAGGCCGCGCTCGATGCCGAGTCGGCCGACGAGGAGGGGGTTGCCGTCGGCGACACCCTGCCCGTCGGCGGCGTCGAGCTGACGGTGGTGGGACTCTACGACTCCTCCGAGGCGTTGCCGGACGGCATCGTGTCGAGCTCCGTCGCCGACGGCCTCGACGTCGCGAGGGTGGACTCGCTCGTCGCCGTCGCGGAGACCGACGACGCCGACCACGCCGCCGTCACCGCCGCGCTGGAGGACGCCGTCGCCGACGTGCCCACCGTGACGGTGCAGGACCAGGAGCAGTTCGCCGACACCCAGCGAGAGCAGGTGGACCAGCTCCTCCTGCTCATCTACGCCCTCCTCGGGCTGGCGCTCGTCATCGCGGTGCTGGGCATCGTCAACACCCTCGCGCTGAGCGTCATGGAGCGCACCCGCGAGGTCGGTCTGCTGCGAGCGGTCGGACTGTCGCGCCGTCAGCTGAGGCGCATGGTCCGGCTCGAGGCGGTGGCCATCGCGGTGCTCGGGGCACTGCTCGGCATCGCGTCGGGCGTCGGGTTCGGCGTCGTGCTGCAGCGCGCGGTGGCCGAGGAGGGGGTCTCCGAGCTGGCGATCCCCGGTGGCCAGCTCGTCCTCTACGTCGTCGTCGCCGCAGTGGTCGGCGTGCTCGCGGCCGTCCTCCCCGCTCGCCGCGCCGCCCGGATGGACGTCCTGCGGGCCATCGCCACCGACTGAGACCCCAGATGTGTGTGCCCTTGCACCCGATCGAGGGGTGTTCCGGGGCTGGAGCTCACACATCGGGGGATTTGGCCTGGGACGACAGGCGTGGCTAGACTGTGACGGTTGCCTGCCGACCCGATGGCGGCACCACTCTCCTGCTGCGGATGGTCCGTAGCCGTTCAGACCGAAGGAGGGCGCACGTTGTCGTTGCGTCAGTACGAACTCATGGTCATCCTCGACCCCAGCCTCGATGAGCGCACCGTCGCTCCGAGCCTCGAGACCTACCTGAAGGTGGTCACCGACGCCGGCGGCTCCGTGGAGAACCTCGACGTGTGGGGCAAGCGCCGCCTCGCGTACGAGATCGAGAAGAAGAGCGAGGGCATCTACGCCGTCGTCGATCTCACCTCCACCCCGGACGCCGTCAAGGAGCTGGATCGCCAGCTCGGGCTCAACGAGTCCGTCGTCCGCACCAAGGTCACGCGCCCCGACGTGCGCTGACCCCCGACCGCGGCTGTGGACAGAGCCTTCGCGCTGTCTGCGGCATGCGGTTCCATGGAGTCGGACATCATCCACCGAGAAGTCTCAATCCACTGAAAGGCTGGGCCTCATGGCTGGCGAGACCACCATCACCGTCATCGGCAACCTCACCGACGACCCGGAGCTGAAGTTCACCCCCTCCGGCGCGGCGGTGGCCAACTTCACGGTTGCCCAGACGCCCCGCACGTTCGATCGTCAGACGAACGAGTGGAAGGACGGCGAGGCCAACTTCTTCCGCTGCGCCGTGTGGCGCGACCAGGCCGAGAACGTCGCGGAGTCCCTGCAGAAGGGGCAGCGCGTGATCGTCACCGGCAACCTGCGCATCCGCAACTTCGAG
>JBQGDU010000296.1:0-1632 GCA_052039245.1 Aeromicrobium sp.
GCCGGGGCCGAGTTCCGCGTACTTGGTTCCTGGTTTCCCAGGCCCTGCACACCGACCGTCGGGTGACGGTACGGTGATCGACGAGGGTGGCGCCGTGGCAGGTCGTCGGCCCCGCCCTGCGGTCACGAGGACCTGCCGGACGGACGGCGCGACGGGACTGCACGAGCACGCGTTCGCACGCGCGAGCGGAGCACACCCGATGGACCAGCCTACACGCGCCCCTCGGATTCGGCGAGGGCGGGGGCGATGACGCCTGTCACGTCGACGGCCCGCTCCCGCGCCTCAGGGGGTACCAGGGGTCTCAGGGGTGGGCTCGAGCGGGTCGGGCGCCGCCACGATGCCGCGTCGGGCGAGCTCGGCCGCTCCCCCGTCGCCGGCGGTGAGCACCAGCAGCCCCTGCTCGGTGACCGCCACGGAGTGCTCGGCGTGGGCCGCGCGTCCCCCGCAGGTCGCACGCACGGTCCACTCGTCGTCCTCCAGCTCCCAGTTGCCACGGCCCTGGATGAGCATCGGCTCGATCGCGACGCAGAGACCGGGCCGCACGCGGGGCCCGCGGGCACGGGTGCGGTAGTTCATGACGTCGGGCGCCTGATGCATCGCGCTGCCGATGCCGTGCCCGCCGAAGCCCTCCAGGTGGGAGAGCGACTCCCCCGCCGCCTCCGCCACGTAGTCCTCGATCGCCGCGCTGACGTCCCCGACCCGTCCGGCGGTAGCGAGGGCCGCGATGCCGGCCCAGAGAGCCTCCTCGGTGATGCGGACGAGGTCCTCGTCGCCCACCGACCGGGGACTGCCCACGATGTGGGTGCGAGCGGCGTCGGAGTGCCAGCCGTCGATGATCAGGCCGCCGTCGATCGAGACGACGTCGCCGTCCTCGAGGGGCCGGTCGTCGGGGATGCCGTGCACCACGACGTCGTTGACGCTGATGCACAGGGTCGCGGGATAGCCCTGGTATCCCAGGAAGTTCGGGGTCGCGCCCTCGTCGCGGATCATCGCGTGGGCGAGGGAGTCGAGCTGGTCCGTCGTGATGCCGGGACGGATCTCCGCGGCGAGCATCTCGTGGACGCGGTGCAGCAGATGACCGCTGCGCCGCATCACCGCGATCTGCTCGGGGGTCTTCCACTCCACCCGCTCGGGCAGCAGGCTCATCGTGCGCCGAGGGCCTCGCGCAGCGCGGCGGTGACCTCGTCGATCGAGGCCATGCCGTCGACGCGGCGCACCAGGCCCCGCTGCTCGTAGACGTCGATCAGCGGCGCGGTCTGCTCCGCGTAGACCTCGAGGCGACGACGGATGGTCTCCTCGGTGTCGTCGCTGCGACCCTGCTCGGCGCCGCGCGCCACCAGCCGGCCCACGACCTCCTCCTGCTCGACCACGAGCAGCAGCACGAGGTCCAGCCGGGTGCCGAGCTCGGCGAGCATGCCGTCGAGCGCCTCGACCTGGTCGAGGGTGCGGGGGTAGCCGTCCAGCAGGAAGCCGTCCACGGCATCCGCCTCGGCCAGGCGCGAGCGCACCATGTCGTTGGTGACGGAGTCCGGGACGTACTCGCCCTTGTCCATGTACGACTTCGCGAGCAGTCCGAGCTCGGTCTCCCCCGAGACGTTCGCGCGGAAGATGTCGCCGGTGGAGATCGCGGGG
>JBQGDU010000297.1:0-8161 GCA_052039245.1 Aeromicrobium sp.
CGACGATCGTGACGCGGGCGCCGGTGGCGTCGACGCTCAGCTGGGGTGCTCCGTGTCCGCTCATCAGGCCTTCTCCTCCTCGATCAGGACGTCCAGGTCGGGCAGGTCGTGGCCCATGCGCTCGGCCTTCGTCTGCAGGTAGCGGATGTTCTCCGGTGTCGGGGCGATGCGGATCGGCCGACGTTCGGCCACCTTCACGCCGTACGCCTCGAGCGCCGCCGTCTTGTCCGGGTTGTTCGTGAGCAGCCGGACGGACGTGAGCCCGAGGTCGCGCAGGATCTGCGCACCGGCGGCGTAGTCCCGCTCGTCCTCACCGAACCCGAGCCGCAGGTTCGCATCGACCGTGTCCTCGCCGCCGTCCTGCAGCTCGTAGGCCTGCAGCTTGTGCAGCAGCCCGATCCCTCGTCCCTCGTGCCCTCGCAGGTACACGACGACACCGGCACCGGCCGCGGTGATCTCGGCCATCGACGCCTGCAGCTGCGGACCGCAGTCGCAGCGCCGCGACCCCAGGCCGTCGCCGGTCAGACACTCCGAGTGCAACCGGGTGAGCACGGGCGCTCCCCCGGCAGCCGCTGCGGCGACGTCGCCGTGGACGAGGGCGATGTGCTCGGAGCCGTCGATGCGGTCGCGGTAGCCGTACGCCGTGAACTCACCGAACTCCGTGGGCAGCCGCGTCGTGGCGAGGCGCTCGACCTGCGTCTGGTGCAGCCGCAGGTGCACCTGCAGCTCCTCGATCGAGACGAGCGCGAGGTCGTGCTCGTCGGCGAACTCGCGCAGGGCGGGCAGGCGCATGAGCGTGCCGTCGTCGTGGATGACCTCGCCGATGACGCCTGCGGGGGTGAGCCCGGCGAGACGGGTCAGGTCGACGGCCGCCTCGGTGTGGCCGGCGCGCTCGAGGACGCCGCCGTCCTTGGCCCGCAGCGGCAGGACGTGCCCCGGCATGACGAGCTCGAACGGCTCGGTCGCGGAGTCCGCGAGCACGCGGCACGTGCGGGCTCGGTCGGCCGCGGAGATCCCGGTGGTGATGCCGTCGCGGGCGTCGATCGAGATCGTGTACGCGGTGCGCATCAGCTCACGGTTGTGCGGCGTCATGAGCGGGATGCCGAGGCGGTCCAGCACGTCGCCGGTGATGGGGGCGCACACGTAGCCGCTGGAGTAGCGCACCAGGAAGCCCATGAGCTCCGGTGTGGCCTTGCTCGCAGCGAAGATGATGTCGCCCTCGTTCTCACGGTCCTCGTCGTCGACCACGACGACGGCCTTGCCGTCGCGGACGTCGGCGATGGCCCGCTCGATGCTGTCCAGACGCACGCTCATCGTGCCCCTCCTGTCCCGAGCAGACGCTCGACGTACTTGGCGAGGATGTCCACCTCGAGATTGACCTGGTCGCCCCGGGCGAGTCCGCCGAGCGTGGTGTCGGCGAGCGTCGTCGGGATAAGCGAGACGGAGAACCACGGCGCGTCGGGTCCGTCGTCGACGACCTCCACGACGGTGAGGGAGGTCCCGTCGACGGTGATCGAACCCTTCTCGACGAGATAGCGCGAGAGGTCCGTGGGCACCGAGAAGCGCAGCACCTCCCAGTGCTCGGACGGCGTGCGATCGATGAGTGCGCCCGTGCCGTCGACATGCCCCTGGACGACGTGACCACCCATCCGGCCGCCTGCGGTCATCGCCCTCTCCAGGTTGACGGCGTCGCCGACCCTGAGACGTCCCAGCGAGGTGCGCCTCAGCGACTCGGCCATGACGTCGGCGCTGAAGCCGTCAGCGGTGTGGGCCATGACGGTCAGGCAGCAGCCGTTCACGCTGATCGAGGCGCCGTGCGTGGCGTCGGTGGTGACGAGGGGTGCCTCGATCGTGAGGCGGACGGAGTCCCCGAGATCCTCGATGCCGACGACGGTGCCCTTCTCCTCCACGAGTCCGGTGAACATCAGGGCATCTCCTCTCGGGGGGCACGTCCGGGCGTGCCGATGATCCGGATGTCGGGGCCGACCCGCGTGAGGTCGGTGATGTCGATGGGCCGCATGTCGGCCAGCGTCGTCGCCTCGCCCTCCAGCGCGGCGCGTCCCGAGCCGAGCATCGACGGTGCGATGTAGCCGATGACGCGGTCGATGAGGCCGGCGTTCCAGAAGCCGCCGGCGAGTCGCGGTCCGCCCTCGAGCCACACGTGCCGGATGCCTTCCTCGACGAGACGCGCCAGCACGACGTCGGGGTCGCGGTTCTGGATGAGCAACGTGGGTGCGACCCGGTCGAAGACCCGGTAGTAGCCGGGAATCTGCGTCTCCCCCACGACGACCCGCAACGGCTGGCGGGCGTAGGGCAGCGGGAGGTCGTCCTCGTCACGGACGCTGAGACGCGGGTCGTCGGCCAGCACGGCACCGGTGCCGGCCATGATCGCGTCGACCTCTGCACGGAAGTGCTGGACGTCGCGGCGGGCGACCTCGCTCGTGATCCACTTGCTGCTGCCGTCGGGGGCGGCACTCAGGCCGTCCATCGTGGCGGCGTACTTCCACGTCACGAACGGCCGGCCCGTGGTGACGGCGTGGGTCCACTCGACGTTGAGCGCCGAGGCCTCGTCGGCGAGGAGGCCCGACTCCACGTCGACGCCGGCCCGCCTGAGCGTCCCCGCTCCCCCGGCGGCCGCCGGGTCGGGGTCGGACTGGGCGTGGACCACCCGGGCGACGCCGGCCTCCACGAGGGCCTGCGTGCACGGCCCGGTGTGACCGGTGTGGTCGCACGGCTCGAGGGTCACCACGGCGGTGGCTCCCCGGACGTCGTGCCCAGCAGCGCGGGCCGCCTCGATCGCGACGACCTCCGCGTGCGGCGTCCCGGCACCCTCGTGAGCGCCGACGGCCAGCTCGCGTCCGTCGGCGTCGATCAGGACGCAGCCGACGCGCGGGTTGGGCAGGGTGCGGCCCGTGGCGTGCGCCGCCTCGACCGCGCGACGCATCGCGCTGAGCTCGTGTCGGGCCTGCGCCTCGTTCTCGGTGGCCATGGGCTCCTCCGGTCGGTGCCCACGCAGCCCGGGGTGACGGGTCGACGCTCCACTCCCCCAGGGCGAGGGGTCGGAGCGCGACCGGCGTGCGCCTTCCATCCGGACTTTCACCGTCGGTACCGGAGTTCCACCGGTTCAACCGGGTCCTTGCGGACCCGGGTCGCGGACTGTCACCGCCGGCTCGGAATTACACCGACCCCGGAGCACGCGAGCAGTTGCTCGTCGACGTCGAGTCTACCCGTCGGTACGAGCGGCGGCGCTCGCGGTCTCGCGCAGTGAGCGGACCATGGCCTCCGGATCGTCGGCGCCGAAGACGGCCGAGCCCGCGACGAACGTGTCCGCGCCGGCCTCCGCGCAGCGCTCGATCGTCTGCAAGGAGACCCCGCCGTCGACCTGCAGCCAGATGTCGCCACCGGCCTTGTCGACGAGCTCGCGGGCGCGTCGGATCTTGGGCAGGCACAGGTCCAGGAACGGCTGACCGCCGAACCCGGGCTCGACGGTCATGACGAGCACCATGTCCAGCTCGGGGAGCAGGTCCTCGTACGGCTCGATGGGCGTCGCCGGCTTGAGCGCCATGGAGGCGCGGGCGCCCTGGGCGCGGATCTCCCGGGCCAGGCGGACCGGAGCCTTGGCCGCCTCGACGTGGAAGGTCACGCTGCCGGCGCCCGCCTCCACGAAGGCCGGTGCCCAACGGTCCGGGTCCTCGATCATCAGGTGCGCGTCGATCGGCTGCGCAGCGGCCTTGCTGAGCGCCTCGATGACCGGAGCCCCGAGGGTCAGGTTCGGGACGAAGTGGTTGTCCATCACGTCCATGTGCAGCCAGTCCGCACCCGGGATGCGGGCGGCCTCGTCGGCGAGGTGCGCGAAGTCGGCGTTCAGCAGGCTGGGAGTGATCTGGATACCCAGGTCCGGAGCGTAGCGAAGGTTGTCGGCGCGAGGGACGAGCGGCGACTGCCTTCGCGGAGCGGAGGAGGTCGAGTGGCCCGCTGGGGGAACCTCCCTGCTCGGAGCGCAGCGGAGAGCCTGGGGGAGGGACGAGCGGGGCGTATCGAGATCCCGGATGCGTAGCGAGACGCCGACCGACGCGGCCACGCCACCCGCTGAGTGTGACGTCTGCGGGATGAGGGCCGCAGATCCGCCCCGCAGACGTCACACCCGGCGGACCGGGAGCTCAGCGGGGTCGCAGCACGGCGGCGAACATCGCGTCGGTGCCGTGCACGTGCGGCCACCACTGCTCGGTGCGCTCCACCTCGACGTCGTCGCGACCGGACGTGACCGCATCGACCACGCCGACGGTCTCGGCCCGATGGGGCGAGCACGTGGCGTACACCGTCACACCGCCGGGTCGGGTGAGGTCGAGGGCACGGGTGAGGAGTGCTGTCTGCAACGCCACGAGATCGGGCAGGTCCGACGCCTGACGACGCCACCTGGCCTCGGGGCGTCGACGCAGGGCGCCGAGTCCGGTGCACGGCGCGTCGACGAGCACCCGGTCGAAGGTTCCGGGCTCCCACGGTCCCTCGCGGCCGTCGTGCTCGGTCACCTCGACGTCGGGCAGGGCGCGCAGGCCACCGCGGACCAGCTCGGCGCGGTGCGGCTGCACCTCGTTGGCCACCAGGTGGGCGTCCCGCTGAGCGGCGAGGGCACCGAGAAGGGCGGCCTTGCCGCCGGGGCCGGCGCAGAGGTCGAGCCACCGCTCGTCCCGACCCTCCACGGCGGCACCGGCGACCGCCAGCGCCACGAGCTGCGAGCCCTCGTCCTGCACCCCCGCGCGACCCTCGCGCACGGCGGCGATGGTGCCCGGGTCACCGGATCCGAGGATCCTCGCGTACGGGGAGTGCTCACCCGGTGTGCCCGGCAGCTCGTCCGGGTCGCACAGACCCGGCCTCGCCACGAGGGTGACGTGAGGTGCGGCGTTGTCGGCCGCCAGCAGGGCATCCAGCTGTTCGTCGTCGTCGAGGGCCTCGCGCAGGGCCTCCACGACCCATCGTGGGTGCGAGGTCCGCACGGCCCGGACGTCGTCGGCGTCGAGTCCGGCCGTCACCTCGTCGAGCCACACGTCCAACGGCTTCGCGCCGATGCGCCGGAGCACCGCGTTCACGAACCCGACGGGCTTGTGGCCGATCTCGCGTCGGACGACGTCGACGGTCTCGGAGACGGCCGCATGACTCGGGACGCGCATGGACAGGAGCTGATGGGCACCCAGCCGCAGGGCGTCACGGACTGCTGGATCGATCGATCGGCTCACGAGGCGGTCGATGACCGCGTCGTACGTGCCCTGCAGACGTACCGTGCCGTGCACCAACTCCGTGGCGAACGCCGCGTCCCTGCCACCCACCCGGTGGTCGGCGAGCATCCCGGGCAGCGTGAGGTTGACGTACGCGTCGCGCTCATCGACGGCACGCAGGACCAGGAAGGCGATCGTCCGCACCGGGTCGCTCATGCGAGGACCGTGTCCTCAGGAAGTGCGGCGCCTCGGGCCCAGTCCGCGGCCAGCATCGGACGCTTGCCGTGCGGCTGGACGTCGGTGAGGACGACGTCGGTGGTGGCGGTGCCGACCCGGACCTCGCGCTTGGTGACCTGCAGCTGCCCCGCCGCGAGCGTGTCGTCGTCGGTGAGCATGACGGGGGCGACCTTCAGGCGCACGCCGTCGATCTCGGTCCAGGCGCCCGGTGCCGGCGTGCAGCCGCGGACCTGACGATCGACGGCGAACGCCGGACGCGTCCAGTCGATGCGCGCGTCCTCCGTGGACAGCTTGGCGGCGTACGAGACACCGTCCTCCGGCTGGGCGACGACACCGATGTCGCCGTCCTCGATGTGGTCCAGGGCGTCGACGAGAAGTGCGGCGCCCTCGCGGGCGAGACGGTCCAGGAGCGTGCCTGCGGTGTCGTCGTCGCGGATGCGCTCGGTCAGGGTGCCGAGCACCGGGCCGGCGTCGAGCGCCTCCACGAGACTGAACACGGTGGCCCCGGTGACCTCGTCGCCGGCCATGATCGAGCGCTGCACGGGCGCAGCGCCGCGCCAGGCCGGAAGCACCGAGAAGTGCAGGTTGACCCAGCCGTGCTCGGGCACGTCGAGGGCCTCACGACGCAGCAGCGCACCGTAGGCGACGATCGGGCAGCAGTCCGGCTCGAGGGCGCGGAGTCGCTCGAGGAAGTCAGGTTCGTCGGCGCGCTCGGGCTTGAGCACCTCGATGTCGTGCTCGGCGGCGCGCTCGGCCAGGGGGCTGGGATGCAGCGTCCGGCCCCGTCCTCGGCGGGCGTCCGGGCGGGTCACGACGCCGACGACGTCGTGCCGGCTCGCGACCAGCGCGTCGAGCGACGGCAGGGCGGTCTCAGGGGTCCCGGCGAACACGATCCTCACGGTCGTCGAGTCTAGGTGGCGTGCTCCGAGGACCCGGGCGGCACCTCGGACACCGACGCGAGAACCACCGCGTCGGTGCCTGGGCAACCGAGACGTGCCCCATACGGTTGCCCAGGCACCGAACCGGCGCAATTCGCACCATTCGGTTGCTGAGGCACCGATTGACGGCGCGGACCGGGTCAGAACCGCTGAGGGTCGACGCGGACGCGCACGGGAGGCAGCTTGGCCGCGGAACGTTCCGCCTGGAGCACCTTGAGCGAGCGGGAGAGCGCGGGGCCCTCGCGTCGCGGTGCCCGCAGGACGAGCTGGAGGGTGTCCTCGGGCGGACCGCCGCTTCGTCGCCTGGCGGCGGCCCGCGCGTCGACCGGTACGGGGCCCAACACCTCGGTGTGGGGGGTCCACTCTCGATCGGCGAGGACCTCGAGGACGTCCGACGGGCCCTCCACCACCGCGAGCCGACCGACGGGTGGCAGGTGCGTCTCGACCCGCTCGGCCAGCTCGCGCTCGGCGAGGCCCACCGGATCGGTGCGCACCAGAGCCTGCAGCGTCGTGGGATCTCCGACGACGACCGCTCGTCGCGTCTCCCGCCCCAACGCGAGCGCGTTGAACCAGCGGCGGTGCGCCTCCTCAACCACCCGGACGTCGTCGCGGGCCAGCGCCAGCCAGGTGTCCATCAGGACGACGAGGTCGTACCCACCAGGCGTCCGAGGCTCCGCTCCAGGGGTGGCCAGCACGACGACGTCGTCGCCCTCGACCTCGACCTCGTCGAGGACGGACTCCCCGCCGGACGTGACCACGGTCCGTCGGGGGAAGGCCGCTGCGTACTCCTCCGCGGTGCGCAGCTGCCCCACGACCGGCGCGCGCAGCCGACCCGAACCGCACTCCGCGCAACGCCACGGTGCTGCCGACGTGCCGCACCAGCGACACGTCACGTCACGGTCGCGCCCGGTCTGGACGAGCGGCCCCTCGCAGGCTCGGCACCGGGCCGGGGCGCGGCAGTCCTGGCAGGCCAGCGACGTGCGATAGCCACGCCGGGGAACCTGCACCAGCACCGGACCCGTGGCGGCGCGGATGGCGCCGAACACCTCGCGCGGGAGCCGTGCCGGCGCACCGCCGTCGACCGAACCGTCCGTCACGTCGACCGTGGGCCAGGCGCGACGACGCGTGGTGGGCTCCGCGGAGACCTCGGCACACCAGCCGGAGGCGACGAGCGACTGGGCCTCCGCCGTCCGGGCGAACCCCCCGACGAGCAGTCCGCTCCCCTGCCGGGCCGCGCGCAGGAGCAGCACCTCGCGGGCATGCAGGTACGGGGCCCGGGGCTCGGCGTAGAGGTCGTCGCCGTCGTCCCAGATCACCGCGAGTCCCAGCCGGTCGACCGGCGCGAGTGCGGCCGCCCGCGTGCCGAGCACCACGGGCACGGCCCCTCGGGCCGCGGCGAGATAGGCGCGGTAGCGGGCAGCCGGCTTCTCGGCCGCCGTCAGCACGACGTGTCGCCCCGCGCCGAGGACCTCGCTGAAGACGGCGTCCCAGCGAGCGACGTCGCGCACGTCCGGTACGCACACCACGACCCCTCGGCCGGAGTGGACCGTGGCGAGCGCTGCCTCCGCGACGGCTCGGGCCGGGTCGCGGTGCGGGAGAGCCGACCAGCAGATGCGCGGGGAACCTCCCGCCGCGAGCTCTGAGACCAGCCTCGGCCCGCCCGGCCAGGGCAACCAGGTGTCGTCGACGACGGGAGGCAGCTCGCTCTTCGGCCCGGACGACGGCTGGGCCTCGACCCGGGCCTGGCGGGGCGGGACGGCCAGCCGCAGGACG
>JBQGDU010000298.1:0-2355 GCA_052039245.1 Aeromicrobium sp.
CGACACGTCGGCCGACGGCGCAGACAGGGCGCTGCGCGAGGTGGACGGCCTGCAGGAGATCGGCGACGAGGAGCGCACGCTGCGGGTCTTCGAGGTGCCCGACGTCGAACCACGCGAGGTCGATCAGGAGGCCCGCGCCGCCCTCGTCCCGGCCTGGACGGTCGCCGCGCTCGTGCTGCTCGTGGCAGTCGGGGCAACGGTCCGTCGGATCTGGGGGTACGACCTCGGACGGACCGATCCAGGGCCGTGACGCCACGACCCTGCGGGCGCGAGGAGAACCACGGCGCTCGGACCCTACGGGCTGGTAGGCTCTGTTCAGTCTTTGAGGGAGGACATCACAGTGAGCACATTGACCGGCGGCGCCATCGCCTTCATCGTGGGTCTCGCCTTGGCCGGTGCCACGGCGTTCGGAGTCGTCCAGCAGCAGCAGAGTGCTGGCGCGGACACGGCCGAGTCGTCCTCGGCCTCGTACGGCACGAACGGCTGACCCGGATCGATCACGAAGGCCCGATCACCCACGGGTGGTCGGGCCTTCGCTCGTCCTCTGGAGTCGTGACGCCTCAGCTCTCGATGACGTCGACGAACCCCTCCTGCGACGCCGTCCAGCTGAAGGCGTGTGTCTTGCCCTGTGCCCCCGCTCCGAGGAAGGCCAGCGTCGTGTCGTCGTCGATGAGCTCGGCGACAGCGCCGACGAACTCGGCACGAGTCTCGACGAGAAGTCCCGAGTCCTTGTGGTCGATCGACTCGGTGGTGCCGCCGGCGGAGGCGTAGGCCACCGTGGGCACACCGTGCCCTCCGGCTTCGCCGACGACGATGCCCCAGCCCTCCTTGAGGGACGGCAGCAGCAGCAGCCAGGCCTGCGCCAGGAGCTCGTGCTTGGTCACGTCGTCCACGAATCCGTGGAACGTGACGGAGTGCTCGACGCCGCTCTGCCTGGCGTACTCGCGGAGCTCGTCCTCCCACCAGCCCGAGCCGACGACGTCCAGCGTGGCGTCGGGACGGGTGTGCTGAACGGCGACGAGGGCGTCGATCGCGTGCTCGACCTGTTTGTGGGGGACGAGACGGCCGAGCACGCACAGTCGGGGGGTGAGCGAGCGGGTCGTCGCGGTGACGGGGATCGGGTCGTTGCCGTTGTGCACGACGCTGATGCGATCGCGGTGGATGCCCAGCTCGACGAGCTCGTTGCGAGTGGAACGCGAGACGGCGACGTACCGGCTGTGTCGGTACAGCCTCGGCGCGAGCCGGCGCTCGATCCACCAGCCCAATCGGCCGGTGAGGCCCGGGTAGACGACGGGCCACTGCTCGCGGTGCACGTGGTGGACCAGCACCACGACGGGCTTGCGGGTGCCGAGACGGGTGAAGAACGGCAGACCGTTCTGCACGTCGATCACCAGGTCGATGGGTCCGTACCGTCGCAGCAGGATCCGCGCCAGGGTCGTCAGGTAGATGTCGAGCTTCGAGCCGCGGCGCACGTAGCGGACGCCGTCGCGCACCTCGTCGCGTGGGGCCTGCGGATGGGCGGCGCAGGCGATCGTCACCGTGTGACCGCGCTCGACGAGACCGCGGGCCATCGTCTCGACGTACCGCTCCGAGCCCCCGCCCTCGGGGTTCAGCGTGTCGCGCCAGTTGCAGAAGAGTACGTGCATTCGTGTCCCGGCAGAACCGGTCCCTCCCTCGTGGACCCGCTCACGCGGTCCCCTCCACCGCGCCCCTCAACGCGGTGCCGTGTCCCTCACACGGCATCGCCATCCTACCCGTAAGTAATGACCCCCGGCTGGAGTATCGTTCGCGAGTGCCAGCCGCTGCCTTCCGCCCCACCACGGCGCGGTCATGGCGGCTCTTCCGGGCCTTCACCGTCGAGCAGACGGACCCGGATCACTTCTACGGCACGCTCGCCGACGACTCGGTCCGTCAGGTCGCGTCCTACGCCGACCTGAGCGGTGCATGGGTGCTCGACGTCGGGGGAGGGCCGGGCTACTTCGCGCGGGCCTTCGGTTCGGCCGGGGCGCGGTACACCCCGCTGGACGCCGACCTCGGCGAGCTCTCCGGCCGTGGTGACCCCGTGCCCGGCACCGTCCTGGGTAGCGGGCTGGACCTGCCGTTCGCGGACGGCAGCTTCGACGTCACCTACTCCTCCAACGTCCTGGAGCACGTCCCGGACCCCTGGAGGATGGCCGATGAGATGGTGCGCGTGACCAAGCCGGGTGGGCTGGTCTTCGCCTCCTACACGCTGTGGTGGGGCCCGTGGGGCGGGCACGAGACCGCGCCGTGGCACGTCCTCGGCGGACACCGAGCTGCGCGCCGCTACGAGCGGAAGCACGGACACCCGCCCAAGAACGTCTTCGGCGAGTCCCT
>JBQGDU010000299.1:0-8760 GCA_052039245.1 Aeromicrobium sp.
CATCGCAGGCAGGTCCACACCGACGCCGACGAGCTCGCTCGGGCGGTCCCACCGCGACCTGGTCTGCTCGATCTCCTCCAGCACGGGCAGCGTCGAGTAGTAGTCGGCATGCTTGACGACGTTGAGCCCGAGCGTGCGGAAGACCCGGCGGGTGGCCCTGACCCGGGCGCGCCGGACGTCGTGGGCGACCCGGTCCAGCCGGTCGACCGTCCCGTCCGGAAGGAGGTTCTGCACGCGCTGCCGCGGCGAGGGCGGCGGGGACGCTGGAGTCAGCATGGGCCCGATCGTACGCAGTTCGTCAGGCCGACGGGGACCGTTCGCCGCGGTCGACGGCCGCGTCACCCAGGGCGAGGTGCGGCTGCGACCGGGCCCAGTCCATGACGACGGCGGCCACGCGCTCGCCCACGGCGAGGTGCATCGGGGGCGAGTAGTGGAAGCCATCGGGAGTGGCGACGGTGAGGTCCCCCGCGAACACCTCCTCCACGACGGGCCGGATCGGCACGTGCTGCACGTTCGGCAGGTCCAGGTCGGCCACCATGTCACCGATGGCCCGGTTCATGTCCTCGATGCGCTGCGACATCCCCGGGAACCACGCCGTGTAGCCGTCGTGCAACGGCAGCAGCTCGAGCATGAGGACCAGTGGACTGCCCACCTTCTGCACCTGGTGGACGTAGGCGCGCAGGTCCTCCGCGACGCGGCGTGGTCGGCCCGGCCGCAGCCGCGGCACCCGGCGGTCGACGGCCGCCTGCAGCTGTGCCAGCGCCTTCCAGGTGGGCCGCAGGATGCGGCGCCGGTAGAGCTGCGCCAGGCGTCGGGGCCGGCCGCGCAGGCTGTTGGCGTGACGCTCGAACCATCGCGGCAGGAACAGGTGGATGCTCTCGTAGTGGCCGTACACGAGCACGATGACGTCCGGCGAGAACTGGACGACCTCCCGCTGCCAGGTCCGCAACAGCCAGCTCGTCTTCTCCGACGCCATCGAGATGGTCTGCACGTGGCACGGCTGGTCGTGGCGCAGCAGCACCTCCTCGACGACCCTCGGAAAGGTGAAGTCCGTGCGCGGCCCACCCATCCACGACGTCCAGTTGACGGTGGAGGCCCCCTTGACGAGCACCCTCAACGGCGTCGGACTCACGGGGATCCTCTCGTTCGGCGCCGCGAAGGCGCCCCGGACGGTCAGGGCCGATAGTAGTCTGGGGCGGTGCTGCGTACGGGCCGAACCACTGCGTCCGGCCGACTCCCGTGAGCGCCGCCGAGCCGCCCGATGAGGGCGTCGCCCCGGCTGCCACCCCGGTGGAGCGTGAGATCAGGCAGCAGCGGAGCTCCCACCTCGTCCTGCTGGTGCTGGCGGGCACCCTCGGCCTGCAGCTGCTGACGATGGCCTCGGGCATCGCGTCGGCGCGACTGCTCGGTCCCGAGGGGCGCGGGGTGCTCGCGTACGTCCTGGCGGTGTGCACGTTCGCCTCGCAGCTGGCCTTCGGGGCATCGATGTCGGTCTCGATCACGAAGAACGTGGCCGCGCGACGGACGTCGGCCCGGCGCGCATGGTCTTCCCTCACACCGTCGGCGTGGTGGTTGATCCTGCCGGGGCTGGTGGCCGCCGCGATGGTCCTCGGGTTGGACGACCGCGACGGCGCCTCCCGCACGCGGCTGTGCCTGCTCACGGGTGCCCAGACGGTGCTGCTCCTCGTCGGCAAGTTCATCCTCGCCGGCATCCAGGGCGAGGCCCGTCGACTCGGGACGATGGCCGTGGTCGCCCTCATCCCCCAGGCGCTGTTCGTCGCCACCTTGGTGACGGCGCTCGCGCTCGGCTGGGAATGGCGGGCCGCCCACGTCATCGTCGCGTTCCTCGTCAGTTCGCTGCTGGGCCTCGCCACGTGGTGGCCGTGCCTCGTGCGTCCCCGCCAGAGCGACCCCACCATCCCCGCGAGCGACTTCTGGCACGAGGCTCGACGCAGCTACGTCAGCAGCCTCAAGCCCCTCGACAGTCTCGGTCTCGACCGTCTGCTCATCGGCGGCCTCGTCGGTTCGGTCCAGCTGGGCATCTACGCCGCGGCACTCGCCGTGGCCAACCTCGGCGGCGTCATCGGCAACGCCGTCACGACCATCGTGCTGCCCCACGTGGCGCGCTCCGGCTCGGACATGGCGGCCGTCCGCAAGGTCGTCCGCACGTGGCTCCTCTTCACCACCGTGTGCGTCGGCGTGCTCGCCAGCGTGCTGTTGCTCGTCGTCGAACCACTCATCCTCATCGCGTTCGGGCAGGAGTTCGAGGGAGCCGTCGAGGTGGCACGCTGGCTCATCGTCGCCGACGCGCTGTTGTCCGTGCGCAAGGTGCTCATCGCCGTCCTCCAGGGTCTCGGTCGCGGTGGCCGGGCCTCGTGGGTGGAGCTGCTACTCACCCCCGTCTACGTCGGCACCGTCGTGCTCGGCATCCTCGCCGTCGGGCTGGTCGGAGCCGGCTGGGCCACCGTCGGCGTCGCGCTCACGAGCTGCGGCGTCCTGGGAGTCCTGGTCCGTCGGACGATCCGCGCACCGGCCTGAGCGAACCGGCACTGCGAGGCGTCGGCTCTCGGTAGAGTCCACGGCGTGAGAGCGGACATGGTCTACCCCCGCCGTCGCGGGCTGCGCGCACGAATCGTCGAGCGGCTCAAGTGGCAGGTCCGCCAATGGGTCTTCGGACACCAGATCAAGCACTTCGACTCCCCCGAGGGCGTCCGCATGGACTGGGACCACCCCTCCTACCCGCCGATGCGGGTCCTGCAGGCGCTGCCCGGTGAGGACACCCCCCGCATCAAGGTCGGCAAGTACGTCGGAATCCACTACGCGGCCACGTTCGTGCCCGGAGGTCAGCACCACTTCGAGTGGGCGAGCTGCCTGCACTCGTTCGTCGTCGACGGCCAATGGACCACGCGGCCGGGGGATGTGGGCCACAAGGGTCCCATCGTCGTCGGCAACGACGCCTTCGTCGGCTTCGAGGCGCTCATCAGCTCCGGTGTGACGATCGGCGACGGTGCCGTGGTCGGCGCCCGGGCCGTCGTGACACGCGACGTCGAGCCCTACTCGATCGTGGTCGGCAACCCCGCCCAGCACGTCAAGTACCGGTTCGACCAGCCGACGCGAGAGGGACTCCTGCGCATCCGCTGGTGGGACTGGCCGGTGGAGGTCGTCACCATGCACCGCGACCAGCTCAGTCAGCCCGACGTCGCGGGGTTCGTGGCCGAGCACGACCCCGACCTCGGGCCGCCGACGTGCAGCCTGTGCCGGGGGCTCGGACGGACCTGAGGTCTCACTCCGTGGTGGGGAGCTCGACCTCCTCGTAGCTGCCAGGGATGACCGGCGCCCGTTCGCCCACCCGCCGCGCCGGCATCCCGAAGACGACGGCGCGCTCGGGGACGTCGGACAGGACGACCGTGTTGGCGCCGACTTGGGCGTAGCGTCCGATGTCCACGCCGCCGACGAGCACCGCGTTGGCGAGGACGATGGCCCCGTCGTGGATGCGTGGGAAGTCGCTGCCCGGTTGGTCCGGCTGACGTACACCGGCCGTCACACCGCCGCCGAACGTGACATTGGCGCCGACCTTGAGGCCGTTGCCGATGACGACGCCCGTCGGGTGCGGCATGAGCAGTCCGGGACCGATGTCCATGCCCGGGACGAAGTCCGCACCGACGAGCGTCGTGCCGACCGTCCGCAGCAGGAACGAGAGACGTACGCGGCCCGCCTGGAAGGCCTTCTGCTGCGCTCGGAGGATGATCGAGGCCGTCATGCCCGGATTGGACAGACACCGCGTCACGACGCCGCGCCAGGTAGGCGTCTCGTGGGGGCGGTAGCGCGCCAGGTCGGAGAAGACGAGGTCGCGGAAGGTGTACCCGTCCGACGAGGTCAGGGTGGACATCGAGGCTCTCCCGTTCTGCGGCTGGACTAGGAGTCGTCGCGGGCGAAGACGCCGTCGATCTGCAGGACCTCACCCGTCGGTGCAGCGTAGCCCTGTTCGATCACGACGAGCCGGAAACCGTGGTCGTAGGCGAACGTCAGCGCCTCGTCGACGAGCATCCCGCCCTCGTACAGCGGCACGAGTGACAGTTCCAGCTGCAGGCCCACGCACGCCTCGAGCACGGCCGACCCGCCGGCCAGGACGTCCCGCTCGAAGCCCTGCGTGTCGATCTTCAGGAACGGTCGCCGGTGTGTGGCGACGAGGTCGCTGGCCTCGGCGTCGAGCGTGGAGACGGCGATCGTCTCGGTGCCGACGTACGTGACGTGGGGTGCCGCCTCGACATGCGCGTCGAGCATGGGCAGCAGTGAGCTGCTCGTGCTGTTGGAGGCGACGTTGATGGTGGCCTCGCCGGACTCGGCCCCCAGAGCGAGGCACCGGGTGCTCCAGCGCGGGTCCTGGGCGGCGTCAGCGGACAGCCGGGCGTAGGGCGCCGTCATCGGCTCGAAGGAGACGACGTCGCCGGTGTACCCGAAGGATCGCAGGGACCGGGCGTAGCCGCCGTCGGCAGCGCCGACGTCGAGGACGAGGTCGACGTCGCGGGCCTGCAGGATCGACTGTCGGCGGGCGGCCGGATGGCGGCGCAACTCAAAGCCTCGCCGGCCGAGACGCTCGGCCGCGGCGGTGACGAGACGGCGCCGGGTACTCCGCGGCGGCCTGGCGGGCGCGTTCATCGATTGACCTCCGGACGGTCGGCCTGACGTCGCGCCAGGCGGGACTCGAGCTGCTCGTGCAGGTTCTGCGCCCAGATCGACGGCGTGAGTCGGCTGCCGAGTGCCCGGCTGCCGTCGGACATCGCCGCGAGACGGTCGTCGTCGATCGTGGACATGCGGACCATCGCCTCGACGAGGGCGTCGACGTCGCCCGCCGGGAAGGTCCACCCGTTGAAGCCGTCCTGCAGCAGGTGCGGGACGGCGCCGACGCCGTCGGAGCAGATGATCGGCAGCCCCGCGACGGCCGCCTCGTGGACCACGACGCCGTACCACTCGATGTGCGACGGCAGCAGGAATCCGGAGGCCCGGTGCATGAGCTCGGCGAGGTCGGCCGGCTGCACGAACCCGTGCGACGTCACCCCGTCCAGCCCCTCGAAGGCCGTGCGGAGGGGACCGTCGCCGGCGACGTCGAGCTCCCACGGGTCGTCGACGAGCGAGCGGTAGCGGCGGTACGCCTCGGCCAGCTCGGTGGGCGCCTTGTGCCAGATGAGACGCCCGGTGAACAGGAACCGACGGCGTGACGTGATCTCCGCGGGCTCACGCGGGCCACGCTCGAACAGCGGGGTGTCGGCGGAGTTCGCGCCGCGGATGAAGTCGGTGAACCCGATGCGCCGGGCGAACAGCTCGGACCGCTCCCCCGGGACCCACGCCGTCTCGAACAGCGGCAGGACGTAGGCGCGACCAGCAGCGAGGCCCGCCCACTGCTTGGGGGCACCGTGCCAGAAGTTGCTCGTGAAGATCACCCGGTGCGCCCGGCCCCTCATCGCCTTCATGACGGCGCGGTACCCCTTGCCGTCCCAGGACCACATGATCACGACGTCGGGGGCGAACCTCTCGACGGCCGGTACGAGCTCGGCGGGGGTCGGCATCGCGTCGTCCCACACGATGCGCTCGACCTCCCGCGTGAAGGAGTCAGGGTCGAAGGGCGCGAACGACATCGAGGCCGGGTGCACGAGCAGCAGGTCGTCGCCCAGCGCCGCGAGCTCACGGAAGCAGGCGTCCTGGTAGGCGGTCAGCCCGGTCATCAGCACCGCGATGCGCACGCATGGCTCCTGGAGATGGGGAAGGTGGCGTCCACTACAACGCTTTGGCGGCGTCGGGGTTAAGGCTCGGTCGCCCCACCATCGCGGCGACGTACGCCTCGACCGTCGCCTCGGGGACGGTCGAGGGCGCCAGGCCCCCACGTTCCAGCACCCGTGAGAGAGCCGTGCCCACCGACTGCGGAGTCAGGTCCGCCGCCTCCCCACCTCCGGTGGCCGTGGCCTCGCGGGACCGCACGATCGATCCCGCCGTAACGACGGGGACGCCGGCAGCGAGCGCCTTGCCCATGATCCCGCTGGGCCCGTTGTTGGTCATGACGAGCGCGACGGCGTCAGCGGCGGCCACGAGCTCGTCGAGCTCCTGCTCCGGCAGGAACCCGGGGCGGAGCACGAGCCGGTTGCGCTCGTCCTGCTCGAGCGCGTCGGCCCACGCGGCCACACCGGCGGACAGTGCGCCACCCAGGACGAGGTCGGCCTCGATGCCGGCGCCGCGCAGCGCGTCCCAGACGACGTCCGGGTGCTTGCGCTCGGACACCCCGCCGAAGATGCCGACGAGTCGCCGGTCCAGGGGCAGACCGTGCTTCTCCCTGAGGTCCGCCCGGTCACGTGAGTGGGCCCCACACCGCGCGGGGTCGCGCGTGCGCTTGACGATCCAACCGGGCGAGAGGTCGTCCCGGCCGGCGAACCCCGCCACTCGGTGCAGGCTGCCGGTGAGCATCGCGAGTCCTGCGAGGGCGGCCTTGGGGACACGCAGCCGCCAGCCGACGTGATCGGTGAGCGAGAGCTTGGCCGGGTAGCGCGTCAGCATGAAGACCACCCGGGGGCGACGTCGCAGGCCGAACGCCCTCGGCAACGCCCACCACCACCGCTTGAGGGTCTGGTCGGCGTCCAGGACGACGACCGTGGCCACCTCGCCACCACGGGAGCGCCGGGCGACCTCTCGGGCGACCTCCGGCGTCGACGGGTACTCCTGTCGGAACGGGGCCTCGACGCGCACGCCGTCGAGCCCGGCCAGGAACGTGGCGTGCGCGGGATCCTCGAGGCCGACTCGCGACGTCAGCACGACGACGTCGTCGGTGCGCGAGAGGACCTCGGCCACCATCGCCACCGTCTGGAAACGATGACCACTGGGCGAGGGCTCGAGGAGGAGCGTCGTCTGCCGGGCCCCTGCGGCGCGGTCGCGCGTGATCTCGTCCATCGAGCACCGACGATAGTCGCTGAGCGACTCCGACGGGACGGTTCACTGCGGTAGGTTCAGCGACGTTCGCCGCTGACCGAGGAGATGCCCATGGCCTGCGACTGCTGCGGAGGGACTCGCTGGGACCCGCTGTTCGTGGAGAACGGCGTCCGTCTCGGCCAGTGCCCGGACTGCGCGTTGCTCTACGTCGACGACGTCCCCGACCCGTCCGAGCGCATGACGGAGATGGAGGACGGCCACTACGCCGGGACGCAGCAGATCAACGACGCGGCCAAGCAGAGCGCAGGCGAGCTGGTGATGCGCGACCGGTTCCAGGGATTCGTGGACCTCGCCCGGCAGCACCGCGAGGCCGGCCGTTGGCTGGACGTCGGCTGCGGTGGGGGGCTCCTGCTGTCCCTCGCACGCGACGTCGGGTACGAGGTCGAGGGCATCGAGCTGAGCGCCGACCGTCGCGAGCTGACCGAGCGCGACACCGGTGTCACGGTGCATGGCGAGCCGCTCGAGGACGTCGGGTTCCCCGACGGCTCCTTCGACGTCGTGAGTCTCATCAACGTCTTCAGTCACCTGGTGAGCCCCGCCCGGACCTTCGAGGAGCTGCGTCGCATCGTGCGTCCCGGGGGCGTCGTGGTGATGGCCACCGGCGAGTTCACCCCGGGCGTGGAGCAGGGGGACATGCTGCACTGGCACCTCGGGGACCACCTCTACTTCCTCGGCGAGGGCACGATCGACCGGTACGCCGCTGCCGCGGGTCTGGACGTGGTGCATCACGAACGCCGCTGGCTGCCCGATGAGATGTTCAGCCGCGAGTGGCTGCGGGTGAAGGGACGCTCGGGCACCAAGAACGCGGTCAAGACCGCGATCGACCGGACTCCGGGCGGCCTGCGTCTGCTGCGTTCGGTGATGCTGCGTCGCCAGGCGGACAGCTCGGCACACTCCGGCGTGTTCGTGCTGACCCCCTCGGCCTGAAGCCCGTCGCGCTCAGGCCCGCGTGGCCTCCACCGACAGCTGGGCGCCGCCCTCGCTCGTGCGCACGTCGAGACCGGACAGCTCCGGATGAGCGCTCTCGCCCGTGGCGGTGCGCACGACGTCGGTGAATCCGGCCGCCTCCAGCTCGACGGTCAACGTCTCCAGGTCGAAGACGTAGCCCTCGTGGTGCCCGAACGCCCCGATGGGGATGCGCAGGACGTCGATCGGGTGCTCGACGACGAGCCCGAGGTCGCGGTAGTGCCTGGCCGCGGCGTCATCGAGCGCGGGCGCTCCCGCGAGGTACATCTCCACGTGCGCGCGGACATCGGGAGTCACCAGGCGGATGACACCTCCGGGCTGCAGGCAGCGGTGAGCCTCGCGCAGCATCCGTCGGGTGGCATCGAGCGGCAGGTGCTCGATGACGTTGTCGGAGTAGACGTGAGAGAGGGCACCGTCCTCGATCGGCCACGTCGAGGTGGCATCGAGGTAGTTGCGGGTGACGGCGTTGACGTTGGTGATCACCCAGCCCTCACGGGGCGTGAGCCCGCCGATCTCCAGCTTGAACGGTCGCTGCGCTGAGGCGATCGCTCGCCTCGCGCGGCCTCTGGCGAGCGGAGTGTTGCCGGCCAGGACCACGGCGCGGACGGCCTTGCGGAGCGTGGGGTTCACGCAACGCAGACTACCGTCCACGGGTCGTCCCGAGGTCCGTCCGACAGGACTCGTCGAGCGCATCTCCGCAAGATCGTCGTCGCCGGACCGTACGGTGAGCGGGTGGAGGTGGTGAAGATGACCGAACCGATCCAGCGGCGCTCCTTCGAGGAGGTCCACGTCGGGCCACTGCCCGTGTGCGAGACCTGC
>JBQGDU010000300.1:0-5745 GCA_052039245.1 Aeromicrobium sp.
GTTGCACGAGCTGACCGAGGCCGACCTGCGGCGCCGTACCAGCATGAAGTGGCGCACGTACCCCGACGATGTCCTGCCGATGTTCGTCGCGGAGATGGACGTCGTGACGCCCGAGCCCGTGGCCCGGGCGGTGCGGGACGCAGTCGAGCGCGGCGACACCGGCTACCCCGCTGAGGAGCCGGTCTACGCCCGGGCCTGGTCGGACTTCTCCGCCGACCGCTGGGGGTTCGCCCCGGACGTCGAGCGCAGCGCGTCGGTCGCCGACGTCATGACCGGCGTCGTGACCGCCATCGAGACGGTCTCGAAGCCCGGCGATCCGGTGGTGATCAACCCGCCGGTCTACCCGCCCTTCTTCGAGGCGGTACGCAGCTCGGGCCGCTCCCTCGTGGAGGTCCCGCTCGGCGACGACGGACGGCTCGACCTGGACGAGCTCGGCGCGGCGTTCGAGCGGACGGCCTTCGGCGGCCGCACCGTGACCTACCTGTTGTGCAGCCCGCACAACCCCACCGGGGCCGTGCACACCCGTCAGGAGCTCTCGGCCGTCGCGCGCCTGGCCGCCGAGCACGGGGTCCGGGTGGTGGTCGACGAGATCCACTCCCCCCTTGCCGGGCGGTGGGCGGCCGACGAAGGACCTGGCGGGGGCGCCGGGCCGGGGGCGGCCGACGAAGGACCTGGCGGGGGCGCCGGGCCGGGGGCGGCCGACGAAGGGCCTGGCGAGGGGTTCGTGCCGTACCTGGACGTCGCCGGCAGCGAGAACGCCTACAGCGTCGTCTCGGCGTCCAAGGCGTGGAACCTGGCGGGGTTCAAGGCGGGACTACTCCTCGGCGGACCGGCCACCGCGCAGGAGCTCGCCGACATCTCCTACCTCGTCTCGCACGGACCGGGTCATCTCGGGACCATCGCCCACGTCGCGGCCCTGCGGGAGACTCGCGACTGGTTGGCTGCCCTGCACGTCGACCTCGCGGTCAACCGCGAGTCGGTCGCGCGGTTCCTGGCCGAGCGGCTGCCCGAGGTCAGGTCCTTCCTCGGGCCCGGGACCTACCTCGGCTGGCTCGACCTGCGCGCCCTCGACCTCGGCGACGACCCGGCCGGGGTGCTGCTGGAGCGCGCCCGGGTGGCCTTGCTCCCCGGCGGGCCCTTCGGCTGCGGGGCGGGTCACGCGCGGCTCAACTACGGCACGACGCCGCAGATCCTCGCCGAGGCACTCGAGCGGATCGCCGTGGCGGTGGGACGGTGAGCCTGCCGCCGATCGGTCCGATCGCCGCTGCCTCGGCCTGGGGTGCGAAGAACGGGCCCGGGATCATCCGGCGGGTCCAGGACGGCGGCCGGACGTGGCAGGCGGCTCTGATGATCGTCGGCTATGCGATCTTCGGCGTCCTCCTCCTGGCGGCCTGGGTCATGCTCGTGGTCTCCGGCGTCCCGCTCATCAGCCTGGCCTTCGGGATCGCCGCTCTGAGTGCCGTGGTCGTGGTGACGGAGTCGATCGCCCGATGGTGGTGGCATCCTCGCTCGTCGTCCGGCCCGGTGCTCGCGACGTCACCCGGCGGCGTCCCGGCGACGGTCTGGCTGCGATCGCGCGCCGCGCTGATCCGGCCGGTCGGTCTGCTCGTCATGCTGGTGATCGGTGCTGCGGGCGAGGTCGTCGCCGGTGCCGTCGGCGACCACGGGTGGGCCTACGTGGCGCCGGTGCTTCTGGTCGGTCTCGCCGGCTGGCTGGCGCTGCCGTTCCTGCGTGGGCAGGTGCGGGCCGGCGGGCTGTACCTCACGCCGGACGGGCTGGAGCACGTGTGGGGGGCCGCGATCGCCCAGGCGCCGTGGTCGTCGGTCCGACTGCTTCCGGGCGCCGGCCCGTTCGGTCTGGAGGCCGACGCGCGGCTGCGCCACGACAAGCGCGGGTGGATCCACGAGGAGTCGGCCGAGCGGGTCCCCGGAGCCGTGCTGGTCCCCACCGGCTTCCTGACCAGCACCGAACCCGTGCTGCGACGCGAGATCGAGGCCTACCTGGCAAGCCCGCAGCAGCGATCCGCTCTCGGCACGGTGGCGACGCTGGACTGGTTCGCGTCACGGCGCGACGCGGGTGGGATCGGCGGGACGACGGGCTAGCTCAGATCCAGCCCGGCTCAGATCCAGCCGAGCTCTCGTGCCTTGAGGGCTGCCTCGTAGCGGTTCGCGACGTCCAGCTTGGCCATCGCCGAGGAGAGGTAGTTGCGGGTGGTGCCGACCGCGAGGTGCGCTCGCTTCGCGATCTCCTCGACCGAGGCGCCGTCGAGGGCGTACTCCAGGACGTCGGCCTCGCGCGGGGTCAGGGCGGAGTCACCGGCGCTGATCGCCTCGGCGGCCAGCGACGGATCGACGTAGCGACCACCGTCGTGCACGGTGCGGATCACCTCGGCCAAGGTGGCGGCCGACGTGGTCTTGGGCAGGAACCCCCGCACACCGGCGGCGAGTGCGCGCTTGAGGTGCGCGGGCCGCCCGTGGCTGGTCACCACCAGGACGGCCGCGTCGGGAGTGAGCTCCAGCAGCCGGGCCGCGGTGTCGATCCCGTCCAGCCCGCCCATCTGCAGGTCGAGCACCGCGACGGCCACGGGCTCGCCGCCGTCGACCCGCTGCTGCCAGGCGGAGAGGAGCTGCTCGCCGGAGTCGAGGTGCTGGACGACCTCCAGATCCGGCTCGAGGTCGAGCATCGTGGCGAGCGCCGTGCGGATGAGGGTCTCGTCGTCGGCCATCAGGACCGGGATCATGGCTTCTCCCATCGCACTCGCAGGACGTACCGGCCGTCCTCGACCGAGGTGCTCATGCTGGCACCCACGGCGGCGAGCCGCTCGGCCAGGCCTCGCTGTCCCGACCGGGGCTCGCCGACGTCGGTGGCGTCGTCGTTCGTGAGGCTCATGCCGTCGGGACCGAGGGACAAGGTGGCGACGGTGGCAGACGTGTGCTTGACGATGTTGGTCGTGCCCTCGCGGACGACCCACGAGGCTGCCTCGTGCAGTGCAACAGGTACCCGTTCCGGTGATCCCTCGACGGTGAGCCGGCACTGCGCGGCCGACAGCAAGGAGCGGGCGCCTGCCACCTCGTCGGCCAGGCTGGCAGCCCGGTAGCCGCGCACGAGCGCCCGCATCTGCTCCATCGACTCCACGGCCAGGGTCTTGACCTCGTCCATCTCCACGGTGGCGCGTTCGGCCTCCCCGGCCCGCGAGAGCGCCGAGGCGAGCTCACTCTTGACCGCGACGGTGGAGAAGCCGCGCCCGACGACGTCGTGCAGGTCGCGGGCGAAGCGCAGACGCTCCTCGGCCACCTGCAGCTCGGCCTCCGCGCCTCGAGCTCGCTCGAGGTCCTCGACGAGGTTCAGCGCCCAGAGGGTGAGCGCCGTCATCGAGACCATGACCGCCCCGCCGCGGTGGGCGCGCGCGGCCGTGACCGCCTTGTCGCGGGGGGAGCCGCCGCGCGCGGCACCGACGGCGACGCTGGCGACGACGATGATCCACCAGCGTCGTTCGAGGAAGCTGACGATGGTCATGGCGGCCACCCACACCGCGAGGACGCCGACGCTGCGGGCGGCGTCGCGGGTCCCGTCGCTCTCGCCCAGGTGGGCTGTCGCCGCCGCGGTGACGACGACGCCCAGGAGCAGCGCCCCTCCGATCCGCCGGTAGATCCGGCGCTGTCGATCGGTGGGTCGCAGCGTCAGCTCGGGGCGGGACTCCAGCAGCAGGACCGCCGCCAGGGCGATGGACAGCAGGGCCGCCATCTGCCAGGGCTCACGCGCCGAGAAGGCCATCGCGATCATGACGACCGCGATGGCCAGCTCGGAGGTGAGGCGGGTGTAGGTGCGGAAGCGCTCGACCTCCGACTGCCTCTCCCACCAGGCGCGAGGGGAGGTCACCCTCGCTCGTCCCAGCGGAAGCTCCGCTGTGTCAGCACCAGTGCGATGACCGTCCATGCCACCAGTGTGACGACCGGCTGCCCCATCTCGCCGAAGGTCCCGGCGAAGTCGAGCACGGCGCCGCTGCCGGTGGACGCCTCGCCGGACATCCCCAGGCTCACGAGGTCGCTCACGGCGGCGAACGGCGTCCAGTCGAGGTAGTCGGCCATGCGCTCGGGGACGATGCCGCGGATCGCCGTCAGGCCCATCGTCGCCAGGACGATGACCGGCAGAGAGGTGACCTGCGCGGCCTCGGCGTTCTTGGTGTAGGCCGCGGTCAGCAGTGCGAGCGCGGAGAAGACCACCAACCCGCCGACGAGTGCGACGACGAGCAGCACGGGGTTGACCGGTGCGGGGACCCCGCTGCCCCACACGAAGGCGGAGACGACGACGGCGCCGACGAGGGTCAGCAGCACGCCCGGTGCGGCGGGTGCGGTCTTGATCTGCCAGTCCGCGGCCTCACCGGTGCGCAGCCGCTTGAGGACTCCCTCGCCGCGGCGGGTCGTGATGAGCGACAGCACGGAGTAGTACTGCACGAACAGCAGCGCCATGTAGGCGAACATCTCGAGCGTGGTGACCCCGAGCTCGGCGCCGGACACGTCCTGACGGCGTCCGATCAGGTAGGTCATGAGCGGCAGTCCGATGGGGAACAGCGTGCCCATCACCATGAGCGTGCGGTTGCGTCGGAACTGCAGGTACTCGGCCCGCGCAAGGGCGGTCAGCTGTCGCACGGGCGAGACGGTGGTGGTCGTGGTCGTGGTGGTCATGCGTTCGCTCCTGTCGTGGCAGTACCAGTCGCTGAGGGGCTGGTCGTCGAGGGGCCGGCCTTGGCGGCTCCGCCCTCGGCGACGTCGAGGAAGACCGACTCGAGCGAGGCGGCGCGCGCCTCGAGTCCGGTGAGCCTCAGGTCGGGTCGGGCGGCCCAGGCGAGCCCCTGGGCGAGGTGGTCCTGCAGGTCGTGGGTGGCGATCTCGACGCGTCCGCCGGCGTCGACGTCGGCGCCGGGCAGGGTCGGGAGCTCGACGCCGGGATGGTCGAAGGCGATCCGTGCGGCGTGCTGGTCGACGATCTCGCGCAACGTGCCCTCGCGGCGGAACTCGCCCTGGTGCATGATCGCGATCCGGTCGGCGAGGGCCTCCGCCTCGTCGAGGTAGTGCGTCGTGAGCACCATGGTGGTGCCGGCCGACTTGAGGTCCTCCAGGAGCTGCCAGGTGCCGCGGCGGCTCTCCGGGTCCAGGCCCGTGGTCGGCTCGTCGAGGAAGAGCAGTCGCGGCTGGCCGAGCAGGGCGGCTGCGAGGTCGACGCGGCGCTGCTCGCCTCCGGAGAGGGAGCCGACGCGGACGTCGACGCGGTGCCCGAGGTTCACCCGCTCCACGACGTCGTCGACGGTGGTCGGGTTGCTGCACGTGCCGCGCCACATCTCGAGCGTCTCGCGGACGGTCAGCTCGGCGGGCAGTCCGCCGGACTGCAGCATCGTCCCGGTGAAGGGGCGCACCTTGCGACGCTCGCGCCGCGGGTCGTGGCCGAAGACCTCGACCGTGCCCTCGGTCGGGGGTGCCAGGCCCTCGAGGAGGTCGAAGGTCGAGGTCTTTCCGGCGCCGTTCGAGCCGAGCAGGGCGAAGACCTCGCACTCGTGGACGTCGAAGTCGAGTCCGCGGACGGCCTCGTAGGCGTCGGCGCCCTGGCCGTAGCCGCGGCGCAGGCCGCGGGCGCGGATGACGGGGGCGGTGTTCGTGGAGCTCATCGCGCACCTCGCAGGTGGAGTCGGATCGCGCGCTGGGCGTCGAGAAGCTCGGTGAGACCGAGCGGCCGGGCTCGCCGGGCGC
>JBQGDU010000301.1:0-13336 GCA_052039245.1 Aeromicrobium sp.
GAGAATCTGCTGAGGGCACACCCCTGCGGAGGTCGCTCCGGTCCTGCCCTAGTCTGGTCCTCAGACCACCATCGCCGGAATCGTGCACGAGAGGGGGCAGCATGACCGTCCTCGACGACATCATCGAGGGTGTCCGGGCCGACCTCGAGGTGCGGATGGCCGACACGTCGCTGGAGGAGCTCAAGGAGGCCGCCCACCGCCAGGACCCGGCCCTCGACCCGATGCCCACCTTCCGTGCCGACGGCGTCAGCGTCATCGCCGAGGTGAAGCGTGCCAGCCCGAGCAAGGGCGCCCTGGCCTCGATCAAGGACCCTGCAGGGCTCGCCGAGGACTACGCGGCCGGTGGCGCCGCCGCCATCAGCGTCCTCACCGAGCAGCGCCGGTTCAGCGGATCCCTCGACGACCTGAGGGCCGTGCGGTCTCGGGTGGATGCTCCCGTCCTGCGCAAGGACTTCCTCACCACCTCCTACGAGCTCTGGGAGGCTCGCGCTGCCGGCGCCGACATGGTGCTGCTCATCGTCGCGGCCCTGGAGCAGGACGCCCTGGTGAGTCTCGTCGAGCGGGCTCGCTCGATCGGGCTGACCCCCCTCGTGGAGGTGCACGACGAGGCGGAGGTGCTGCGGGCCCTCGACGCCGGCGCCGACCTCGTCGGCGTCAACGCCCGCAACCTCAAGACCCTCGAGGTCGACCGGACGACGTTCGAGCGGCTCGTGCCCTCGATGCCGAGCGGTGTGGTCACCGTCGCCGAGTCCGGCGTCCGTGGACCGCACGACGTCATCGAGTACGGCCGCCTCGGCGCGCAGGTCGTGCTCGTCGGCGAGACCCTGGTGCGTGGAGACGATCCACGCGCGACCGTCGCGGACCTCGTCGCGGCCGGTGCGCACCCGGCCCTGCAGCATCGGAGCTGACGTGATCCTCACGAAGCGATGGTGACGGTTCCGCTCGAGTCCCGTCGCATCCCGATCACCCCCGTTTCCCCGAGGTCTGCCGATGTCCATCCAGAATCCTGCCCAGCCGGGCGCACCGTCCTACTCCCAGCCTGACGCCACCGGCCACTTCGGTCGGTTCGGGGGACGGTTCATGCCGGAGGCGCTCGTGGCGCCGCTCGACGAGCTGTCCGAGGCCTGGGCCGACGCGCGCCAGGATCCGACGTTCACCGCCGAGCTCGACCGGATGTTCCGCGAGTACGCCAACGTCCCGAGTCCGTTGTACGAGGCGAGCCGGTTCTCCGAGCGGGTCGGCGCCCGGGTCCTGCTCAAGCGCGAGGACCTCAACCACACCGGCGCCCACAAGATCCGCAACGTGCTGGGGCAGGCGCTGCTCGCCAAGCGCATCGGCAAGCCACGGGCCATCGCCGAGACGGGCGCCGGGCAGCACGGCGTCGCCTCGGCCACCGCATGCGCCTACCTCGACCTCGACTGCACCGTCTACATGGGCGAGGTCGACACCGAGCGGCAGGCCCTCAACGTCGCCCGTATGAAGATGCTCGGTGCCGAGGTCGTGCCCGTGACGACCGGCAGCCGCACCCTCAAGGACGCCATCAACGAGGCGCTGCGCGACTGGGTGGCCAGCGTCGACCACACGTCCTACCTCTTCGGCACCGCGGCCGGACCGCACCCGTTCCCGTCCATGGTCCGTGACCTGACGCGTGGCATCGGCGACGAGGCGCGCGCCCAGTGCCTGGAGCTGACGGGATCCCTGCCCGACGCCGCCATCGCCTGCGTCGGCGGGGGCTCCAACGCCATCGGCCTGTTCACGGCGTTCATCGACGACGCCGACGTCCGCCTCGTCGGTGTCGAGGCGGGAGGCGACGGCGTCGACACCCCGCGGCACGCAGCCACCATCACCGGCGGCGACGTCGGCGTGCTGCACGGCGCCAGGTCCTACCTTCTGCAGGACGCGGACGGACAGACGTTGGAGTCGCACTCCATCTCCGCCGGCCTCGACTACCCGGGCGTCGGCCCCGAGCACTCCCACCTCGCGCAGATCGGACGCGCTCAGTACGTGCCGGCCACCGACACCGAGGCCATGGAGGCGTTCGAGCTGCTGTGCCGGACGGAGGGCATCATCCCCGCCATCGAGTCCGCCCACGCCCTCGCCGGCGCCGTGCGTCTTGCCCAGGAGATGGGACCGGACGCCACGCTCCTGGTGAACCTGTCCGGACGAGGTGACAAGGACGTCCACACGGCCGCGCAGTGGTTCGGACTGATCGAGGAGCCCGTGACGCTCGAGGAAGGTGTGGAGGAGTGACGTCGACGAGCGTGGTCTCGATACGTGCTGACGAGCTCCTTCGTCGCCGTCATCACTACTCGACCACCGTGGGGCTTGTGCAGCATTCTCGGGGGTCGAGCAGCGTTGAGGACCGTTCGGACTTCGCGATGCCCCTGGCTCGGTGGTCTGGGGGCACCTCCCGCGAGCTCTGCGAGCGGGGGCGTAGCGCCGGCGGCGACGAAGGAGCGCGCCGGCGCGTATCGAGACCACACCGACCCCTGCGACCGAGGACCACGGCATGAGCTCCATCGACCAGCTCTTCGAGCGCACCCGGTCGGAGGACCGGGCCGCGCTCGTCGGCTACCTCCCCGCCGGGTTTCCCGACGTCGAGACGTCCAAGGCGGCCATCGGCGCGATGGTCGAGGGCGGGGTCGACCTCGTGGAGGTCGGTCTGCCGTACAGCGACCCCGTCATGGACGGCCCCACGGTGCAGGCGGCGGCCGAGCAGGCCCTCGCCGCAGGATTCCGCGTCAAGGACGTCTTCGAGGTGGTTCGCGCCACCGCGAGCACCGGGGTCCCGACGGTCGTGATGACCTACTGGAACCCCGTCGAGCGGTACGGCGTCGACCGGTTCGCCGCCGACCTCGCCGCCGCCGGGGGAGCGGGGCTCATCACGCCGGACCTCATCCCCGACGAGGGCGGGGAGTGGGACGCCGCCTCCCGTGAGCACGGGCTGGACCGGATCTACCTGGTGTCCCCGTCGTCCACCGACGCCCGTCTCGCGATGACCGCGGAGGCCTCCAGCGGCTTCCTGTACGCCACGGCCGTCATGGGGGTCACCGGGCAGCGTGAGCAGTCCAGCACCCTCGCACAGCCACTCGTCGAGCGCGTGAGGGGCGTCAGCGACATCCCGGTGGGTGTCGGCCTGGGCGTCAGCAACGGCCGACAGGCGCGGGAGATCGCCCGGTTCTCCGACGCCGTCATCGTGGGGTCGGCGATCGTGCGCCGGATGCTCGACGCGCCCACCACGCAGCAAGGGATCGACGCCGTCCGGGAGCTGGTCCTCGAGCTGCGAGCGGGAGTGGAGCGATGATCGCCGAGCTGGCTGCCTCGATCCCGAGTCCGGACACCGGTGTCCTGTACGTGGGTCCGGTCCCGCTGCGGGCGTACGCCTTCGGCATCATCATCGGCGCGCTCCTGGCCATCTGGATCGCTGAGCGCCGCTACGTCGCGCGCGGCGGACGTTCCGGTGCGGTCGGCGACATCGCGATGTGGGCGATCCCGTTCGGCATCGTCGGCGCACGCATCTACCACGTCCTCACCTCACCGGAGCTGTACTTCGGGGAGGGGCGCAGTGCTGTCGAGGCGCTGTACATCTGGAACGGCGGACTCGGCATCTGGGGTGCCGTCTCCGGTGGAGCGCTGGGTGCCTACATCGCGTGCCGTCGGTACGACGTCCGCTTCAGCGAGCTGGCGGACGCCCTCGCGCCCGGACTGCTCGTGGCCCAGGCCGTCGGACGTCTCGGCAACTGGTTCAACCAGGAGCTGTTCGGCCGGCCGACCGACCTCCCCTGGGGACTGCAGATCGATCCCGCGAACCGCCCCTCCGGCTTCGAGCAGTTCGCCACGTTCCACCCGACGTTCCTGTACGAGCTGATCTGGAACCTCGCGGCGGCCGCCTTGATCGTCCTGATCGACCGACGCTTCCGGCTCACCCACGGCAGGGCCTTCTGGCTGTACGTGATGCTCTACACCGCGGGCCGGCTCTGGATCGAGGCGCTGCGGATCGATGCGGCCAACCTGATCGGTCCGTTCCGGTTGAACGTCTGGACGTCGATCCTCGTCTTCGCGCTCGGCGCGGCGATGTTCTGGTGGACGAGCCGCAGGAGCCGTGACGCAGTACGCACTGACGTATCCAAAGAATGAGGTAAGGCTAGCCTGAGGAGACGCTATGCTGCGGCGAGTCCCCACCTCGTCGAAAGAACCGTCCCATGGCTCGCAGCACCAGCCCTCGTCCGACTCGTCCCCTCGGCTGCCTCAGCGCGCTGGTCCTGGCCGTGGCCGTGGCCGCGTGCGGAGCGGAGAACCCCGAGGAGGCGAACGTCGACCGCAGTGTCGAGCACGCCTTCGGCGTCACCGAGCTCTCCGGCAGCCCGGACCGTGTCGTGACCCTCGGCTGGGGCTCGACCGAGGCGGCCCTCGCGTTGGGCGTCGAACCGATCGCCGTGCCGAACGGGGAAGGAAACGGGGGGATCGACGGCGGTCTGCACCCGTGGGTCGTCGATCACCTCGACGAGGAGGGACTCGAGGAGCCGACGCTGCTCTCGGTGAACGCCGGCGCCGAACCGCCCTATGAGGAGATCGCCGCCCTGGAGCCCGACCTGATCCTGGCGGCGGAGGCCGGTCTGGACGACGAGCAGTACGAGAGGCTGAGCAAGCTCGCCCCGACGATCGCCCATCCGGGTGAGGCCTGGGAGACCCCGTGGCGCGACGTCGTCACGCTCGCCGGTGAGGCGCTCGGCAGTCCCGACGAGGCCGAGGAGGCCCTCGAGGACATCGATGCTCTGACCGCCTCCGCGGCGCAGGACCATCCGGAGTTCGACGGGCTCTCGATCACGGCCGCACTCGTCTACGACGGGGAGCTCAACATCGCCACGGCGAGTGAGCCGCGCTCGCAGCTGCTCGAGGAGCTCGGATTCTCCGTCGACTCCTACGGCGAGACAGGTCCGTGGCACGAGCTCAGCCTCGAGGAGGCCGACGAGATCTCCTCCGACGTGCTTCTCATGTACTTCCAGAGCGAGGCCGAGCGGCGCGAGTTCGAGCAGGGTCCTGCCGGGGCCATCCTGTCGCAGTACCGCGACGGGCGGGTCGCCACCGTCGTGGGCGCGGCGAACGTCGCCGCGGTCTCGCCCCCGACGGCACTGTCCTGGTCCTGGACCATCGACGACTTCGTCGACGAGCTCGCTCGGGCTGCCGAGAACGCCTGATCTGCGAGCCGCTGTCCACCGCTCGAGCGGTGACGGTTCGGTGTCCCGTCGGCTCCGGTGTACGATGAACCGCTGTCTTGGGCCAACGTCGTCCCGAGCAGGAGCGCCTCCGGCGTTCCTCCACGACCCACCGACGACGCCGAGGGATACCGATGCACTTCTCGTCCCAGCCACCCGCCCAGGGCCTCTACGACCCGCAGCACGAGCACGACGCCTGCGGTGTCGCGTTCGTCGCGACGTTGACCGGCGTCCAGAGCAACGAGATCGTCCAGCACGGCCTCACGGCGCTGCGCAACCTCGACCACCGCGGCGCGGTGGGTGGCGAGCCCGACACCGGTGACGGCGCGGGCATGCTCATGCAGGTGCCGGACCGCTTCCTGCGGGCCGTCGCGCGCGAGGACGTCGACGGGCTGGAGCTGCCCGAGGTCGGCGCCTACGCAGCCGGCATGGCGTTCCTGCCCATCGATGCCGACGAGGCAGCCGAGGCGCGCGCCGCGATCGAGTCGCTCGCCAAGGAGGAGGGGCTGCAGGTCCTCGGCTGGCGTGACGTCCCCGTCAACCCCGAGATCCTCGGGTCCATGTCACGTGGGGCGATGCCCTCGTTCGCGCTGATGTTCACGACCTCCGCGGGTGAGACGGTGACCGGTGTCGAGCTGGACCGCCTCACCTACTGCCTGCGCAAGCGCTCCGAGCACGAGGCGAAGGTCTACTTCCCGTCGCTGTCGTCGCGGACGCTCGTCTACAAGGGAATGCTGACCACCGAGCAGCTCGATGAGTTCTTCCCCGACCTGCGCGACGAGCGCATGGAGTCCGCGCTGGCCATCGTGCACAGCCGCTTCTCCACCAACACCTTCCCCAGCTGGCCGCTCGCGCACCCGTTCCGGTTCGTGGCGCACAACGGCGAGATCAACACCGCGCGCGGCAACCGCAACTGGATGCGCGCCCGCGAGGCCACCCTCGAGAGCGACCTCATCCCCGGCGACCTGGACCGGCTCTTCCCGGTGTGCGATCCCGAGGGGTCCGACACCGCGTCGTTCGATGAGGTGCTGGAGCTCCTGCACCTCGGCGGACGCGAGCTCCCCCACGCCGTCATGATGATGATCCCGGAGGCGTGGGAGAACGACACCGAGATGGATCCCGCTCGTCGGGCGTTCTATGAGTTCCACTCCAACGTCATGGAGCCGTGGGACGGCCCCGCGTGCGTGTGCTTCACCGACGGCACCCAGATCGGCGCGGTCCTGGACCGCAACGGCCTGCGTCCCGGCCGGTACTGGATCACCGACGACGGCCTCGTCGTGCTCGCCTCGGAGTCCGGCGTGCTCGACCTGGACCCCGCCACGATCACGAAGAAGGGCCGGCTCGAGCCGGGCCGCATGTTCCTGCTCGACCTCGAGGAGCACCGCGTCGTGGACGACGAGGAGATCAAGGGCCGGCTCGCCGCCGAGCAGCCCTACGACGAGTGGCTCTACTCCGGCCTGGTCCGCTTCGAGGACCTGCCGGACCTCGAGCACATCATCCACACGCACGCCTCCGTCGCGCGGCGGCAGCAGGTCTTCGGGTACACCGAGGAGGAGCTGCGCAAGCTCGTCACACCCATCGCCCGCACGGGCGCGGAGCCGATCGGGTCCATGGGCACCGACACGCCCATCGCCGCCATCTCGGACCGTCCGCGGATGCTGTTCGACTACTTCAGCCAGATGTTCGCTCAGGTCACGAACCCACCGTTGGACGCCATCCGCGAGGAGGTCGTCACGTCCCTGGCCGGCACGATCGGCCCCGAGACCAATCTGCTCGCGCCCAGTCCGGCCTCGTGCCGCATGCTGCAGCTGCCGTTCCCGGTCGTGGACAGCGACGAGCTCGCCAAGATCCGGCACATGAACCGCGACGGCGACATGCCGGGCTTCGCGGTGCACGTCGTCCGCGGGCTGTACGACGTCGCCGGAGGGGGAGCGGCGCTCGCGGCCAAGCTCGAGGAGATCTGCGCCGACGTGTCCGCCGCCGTGGCCGACGGAGCGCGCATCATCGTGCTGTCGGACCGCCACTCCAACGCCGACCTCGCGCCGATCCCGTCGCTGCTGCTGACCGGCGCGGTGCACCACCACATGGTGCGTGAGAAGCTGCGCTCCCAGGCGGGGCTGATCGTGGAGACCGGCGACGTCCGCGAGGTGCACCACGTCGCGCTGCTCATCGGCTACGGCGCCACGGCCGTCAACCCCTACCTCGCGCTGGAGTCGGCCGAGGACCTCGCCCGCGAGGGCCTGTTCGTCAGCGGCGTCGAGCCGGAGCAGGCAGTGCGCAACCTCGCGTACGGCCTCGGCAAGGGCGTCCTGAAGGTCATGAGCAAGATGGGCGTCTCCACCGTCGCCTCCTACACCGGCGCGCAGATCTTCGAGTGCGTCGGCCTGTCCCACGAGGTGGTCGACGCCTACTTCACCGGCACGGCCAGCAAGCTCGGCGGCGTCGGTCTCGACGTGATCGCAGCGGAGGTCGCGTCACGTCACGCGATCGCCTACCCCACGCACGGCATCGTCGGACGCCGTCGTCATCTCGAGGTCGGTGGGGAGTACCAGTGGCGTCGTGAGGGCCCTGAGCACCTGTTCGACCCCGAGACGGTCTTCCGCCTCCAGCACTCCACCCGCACGGGCCGGTACGACATCTTCAAGCAGTACACGAACCGGGTCGACGACCAGACCGAGCGGCTCATGACGCTGCGCGGCCTTTTCCGGTTCAAGGACGGCGTCCGTCCGCCGGTGCCGATCGAGGAGGTCGAGCCGGTCAGCGAGATCGTCAAGCGGTTCTCCACCGGCGCGATGAGCTACGGCTCGATCAGCCAGGAGGCGCACGAGACCCTCGCCGTCGCCATGAACCGCCTCGGCGGCAAGTCCAACACCGGTGAAGGCGGGGAGCACCCCGACCGGCTGTACGACCCTGAGCGCCGCTCGTCCATCAAGCAGGTGGCGTCCGGTCGGTTCGGCGTCACCAGCGAGTACCTGAGCAACGCCGACGACATCCAGATCAAGATGGCCCAGGGCGCCAAGCCGGGCGAGGGCGGCCAGCTGCCCGGCCCCAAGGTGTACCCCTGGGTGGCCGAGACCCGCCACTCGACGCCAGGCGTGGGCCTGATCAGTCCGCCGCCGCACCACGACATCTACTCGATCGAGGACCTCAAGCAGCTCATCCACGACCTGAAGAACGCCAACCCGTCGGCCCGCGTCCACGTGAAGCTGGTCTCCGAGGTCGGTGTCGGGACGGTCGCGGCCGGAGTCTCCAAGGCCAAGGCCGACGTCGTGCTGATCTCCGGGCACGACGGTGGGACCGGCGCGTCGCCGCTCACGTCCCTCAAGCACGCGGGTGGACCGTGGGAGCTCGGCCTCGCCGAGACGCAGCAGACGCTGCTCCTCAACGGTCTGCGCGACCGCATCGTCGTGCAGTGCGACGGCCAGCTCAAGACGGGGCGCGACGTCGTGATCGCCGCACTGCTCGGCGCGGAGGAGTTCGGCTTCGCCACGGCGCCGCTCGTCGTCAGCGGCTGCATCATGATGCGCGTCTGCCACCTGGACACCTGCCCCGTGGGTGTCGCGACGCAGAACAAGCTGCTCCGTGAGAAGTACTCCGGCAAGGCGGAGTACGTCGTCAACTTCTTCGAGTTCATCGCCGAGGAGGTGCGCGAGTACCTCGCCGAGATGGGATTCCGCTCGATCGACGAGGCCGTCGGTCACGTGGAGCTGCTGGACACCCGCGAGGCGGTGGACCACTGGAAGGCGGCCGGACTCGACCTGTCGCCCGTGCTGTACAAGCCTGAGCTCCCCGAGGGCGCCGACCTGTACTGCACCACCGGGCAGGACCACGGCCTCGACGTCGCCCTGGACGCCGAGCTGATCGAGATGTGCGCGCCGGCGCTCGAGGACGGTGAGCCGGTGCGGGCGCAGATCGGTATCCGCAACGTCAACCGCACCGTCGGCACGATGCTGGGTCACGAGCTCACCAAGCGCTACCGCGGCGAGGGCCTGCCGGAGAACACGATCGACCTGACGTTCCTCGGTTCGGCCGGACAGTCCTTCGGTGCCTTCGTCCCGCGGGGGATCACCCTGCGACTCGAGGGCGACGCCAACGACTACGTCGGCAAGGGCCTGTCCGGCGGTCGCATCGTGGTGCGGCCCCCGCGCGAGGCCTCGTTCACCCCGGAGGGACAGATCATCGCCGGCAATGTCATCGGCTTCGGCGCCACCAGCGGGCAGATCTTCCTGCGCGGTGTCGTGGGCGAGCGCTTCTGCGTCCGCAACTCCGGTGCGAGCGCCGTCGTCGAGGGCGTCGGTGATCACGCCTGCGAGTACATGACCGGGGGGCGCGTCGTCGTCCTCGGACCCACGGGCCGCAACGTCGCCGCCGGCATGAGCGGCGGCCAGGCCTGGATCCTCGACCTGGACCACGACCTCGTGAATCCCGACATGGTCGAGCTGCGACCTCTCGGGGAGCCTGCGGCCGAGGAGCTGCAGGCGCTCGTGCGTCAGCACGCCGAGGAGACCGGTTCCAGCGTCGCCGAGGAGCTGCTCGAGGACTGGGCCGCCTCCGTGGCCCGGTTCACCGAGATCATGCCCGTCAACTACCGCAAGGTCCTCGAGGCCCGTGAGCAGGCGGAGGCCGAGGGGCTCTCCGACGAGGACACGACCGCTCGCATGATGGAGGTGGCCGCCAATGGCTGATCCCCGAGGATTCATCACGACCCCCCGCGAGGTCGCGGAACGACGCCCCGTCGAGGAGCGCGTCAACGACTGGAACGAGGTGTACCCCGGGGGACCGGGGAAGGCGCTGCTGCCGATCATCTCCGAGCAGGCGGGACGCTGCATGGACTGCGGCATCCCGTTCTGCCACCAGGGTTGCCCGCTCGGCAACCTGATCCCGGAGTGGAACGACCTCGTGTGGCGCGACGACTGGAACGAGGCCATCGACCGGTTGCACGCCACCAACAACTTCCCGGAGTTCACCGGTCGGCTCTGCCCGGCACCGTGCGAGACCGCGTGCGTCGTCGGCATCAACCGTGAGCCGGTCACCATCAAGAACGTCGAGGTCTCGATCATCGACCGCGCCTGGGAGTGGCGGAACGTGCGACCCGAGCCACCGGAGTGGCTGACCGGCAAGACGGTCGCCGTCGTCGGTTCGGGTCCGGCGGGTCTGGCCGCGGCCCAGCAGCTGACCCGCGCCGGGCACACCGTCGTGGTCTACGAGCGCGACGACAAGCCCGGCGGGCTGCTGCGGTACGGCATCCCCGAGTTCAAGATGGAGAAGGTGCACGTCGACCGTCGCGTCGACCAGATGAGCAAGGAGGGCACCGTCTTCCGCTCTGGCGTGGCCGTGGGGGAGTCGGTCACCGGTGCCCAGCTGCGCGAGCGCTTCGACGCGGTCGTGCTCGCCATCGGCGCCACCGTGCGTCGGGACCTGCCGGCACCGGGGCGTGAGCTCGCCGGCATCCACCAGGCGATGGACTTCCTCCCGCAGGCCAACCGCGTCGCGCGCGGCGACGAGCCGACGACGGACGGGTCGGAGCAGATCGTCGCCACCGACAAGGACGTCGTCATCATCGGTGGCGGCGACACCGGTGCGGACTGCCTCGGCACCTCCATCCGGCAGGGCGCCCGCTCGGTGACGAGCCTGGAGATCATGCCGCAGCCGGGCGAGGATCGTCCGGAGAACCAGCCGTGGCCGACCTATCCGATGATCTACCGCGTCGCGTCGGCGCACGAGGAGGGCGGCGAGCGCACCTACGCGGTCTCCACGAAGGAGTTCGTGGGTGACGACGACGGCAACGTCGTCGGACTGCGCATCGTCGAGGTGGAGTTCGCGGACGGGAAGTTCGAGGAGGTCGCGGGGTCGGAGAAGACCATCCCGGCCCAGCTCGTGCTCTTCGCGATGGGCTTCACCGGCCCGCAGAAGGAGGGTCTCGTCGAGCAGCTCGGCGTGGACCTGGACGAGCGGGGGAACATCCGTCGCGATCGTGAGTACATGTCCAGCGTCCCGGGCGTGTTCGTCGCCGGCGACGCCGGTCGCGGTCAGTCGCTCATCGTGTGGGCGATCGCGGAGGGTCGTTCCGCAGCAGCGGGCGTCGACGCCTACCTGACCGGCGAGGCCAGCCCCCTGCCACGGCCCATCAACCCGAACGACCGCCCTCTGGTCGTGTGATCCTGCGCGGGCACGGCCGGGCCTGTGGCCTGGTCGTGCTGCTCGCGGTCGGGCTCGGTGCGCTCTCGCTGGTGCTGGACTCCACGGTGCAGACGTGGTTCGCTGCTGGACGCGACCCCGGACTCGTCGCCCGCATCGCCGCGAGCGAGCTCGTCGGGTCCGGGACGGTGTGGGGCGGGCTGCCGGTCCTGGCCGGCTGGCTCGTCCGAGACTCCGCGCTGGCGGCCGTCGCGGGTCTCGTGGCGGGCGAGACCGCCCTCGCGACGTACGCCGTCGCAGGGCTCGTGATCGGGGCCCACGGATCCGGGATCTGGGCGTCCGACGCTCCCTGGTTCGCGCTCACGGTCGTGGCCGGGCCGGTCCTCGGGTTCTTCGGGGCCCTCGCACGGCGCCGGGACGTGTGGGGGTTGCTCGCGCGGCTGGTCGTGCCGGCGGCGGCCGTCAGCGAGCCCGTCGCCCGAGGCATGCTGGTCTCCTCCGGCCCGCCGGGGAACCCCGTGGACCTCGCGTCGTCGTTCTGTGGCGCGGTGCTCGTGCTGCTCGGCGCGGCGGCAGCGTGGTGGGTGCTCCGGACCTGGTCGAGAGAGCGCGCGACCTGACTCGCGGGTAGTCGTACGACCGCCGTAGGGTTGAAGCGTGCGTAGAGCAAAGATCGTCTGCACCCTCGGACCCGCCGTCAACACCGCCGACCGCATCCTCCAGCTGGCGGAGGCCGGCATGGACGTCGCTCGGCTGAACATGAGCCACGGCGAGCACGCCGACCACGAGGCCAACATCGGCCACGTCCGTGCCGCGGCAGAGCGGACGGGCAAGGCCATCGCCACGCTCGCCGATCTGCAGGGGCCCAAGATCCGGCTCGGTCGGTTCGCCGACGGACCCGTGGAGCTGGCGCTGGGTGATCGCTTCACCATCACGACCGACGACGTCGTCGGCGACGCCGAGCGGTGCTCCACCACCTACAAGGGGCTTCCGGGCGACGCGTCGCCGGGCGATGAGATCCTCGTCGACGACGGGCGGGTTCGACTGCGCGTCCTGAAGGTCACCGACACCGATGTGATCACCACCGTCGAGATCCCTGGACCGGTCAGCAACAACAAGGGGCTGAACCTGCCGGGCATCTCGGTGAGCGTCCCGGCGATGAGCGACAAGGACCACGCGGACCTGCGGTTCGCGCTGGCGCAGGGAGTCGACTTCATCGCTCTCTCCTTCGTCCGCAACGCGCGTGACGCCGAGGACGTCCGGCGCGTCATGCGGGAGCTGGACGTCCACCGTCCGGTCATCGCCAAGATCGAGAAGCCGCAGGCCGTGGAGAACCTCGATGAGATCATGGACGCCTTCGACGGCGTCATGGTGGCGCGCGGTGACCTGGGCGTCGAGCTTCCGCTCGAGGACGTCCCGATCGTGCAGAAGCTCATCGTCGAGAAGGCGCGTCGCAACGCCAAGCCGGTCATCGTCGCCACGCAGATGCTCGAGTCGATGATCGGTGCGCCGAGGCCCACCCGCGCCGAGGCCTCCGACGTCGCCAACGCCGTCCTCGACGGTGCGGACGCCGTCATGCTCTCCGGTGAGACGAGCGTGGGGGAGTACCCCATCCAGACCGTCAAGACCATGGCACGCATCGTGGAGTCCACCGAGGAGCACGGTCTGCCCCGCATGGCCGCGTACACCTGGGCGCCCAAGACCCGCACCGGCATCATCGGCCGCAGCGCGTCGCAGGTGGCCGAGGCCATCGACGCGGAGTACGTCGTCGCGTTCACCACGATCGGCGGATCGGCCCGACGGATGGCGCGCTACCGCTCGCCCATCCCGATCATCGCCTTCACGCCCGACCCGCTCACCCGCAACCAGCTCGCCCTCACGTGGGGGGTCGAGACGTTCCTGGTGCCGGAGGTCAAGCACACCGACGAGATGGTCCTGCAGGTCGACAAGGCGCTGCTGGAGGTGGCGCGGTGCGACCAGGG
>JBQGDU010000302.1:0-3983 GCA_052039245.1 Aeromicrobium sp.
CGGCGTCGACCCCTCAGCCCACGGGGGCGGCCTCGGGACCGCGCTGACGGCACGGGGCGTGCGGCACCTGTGGGAGCAGGGGGTCGGTGCCGTGGACCTCTACGTCGAGGGCGACAACGCCCCCGCGCTGGCCGTCTACCACCGGCTCGGCTTCACCGAGCACGCGCGGGACGTCCTGTACGCGATGGCCTGAGGTCGGTTTCCAGCCGGCGTCGGGCCACGTGGTCTCGACACGCCCCCAGACCACCGAGTGCCCCGCTGATCGAGTCACCCGACGACGTACCCGCTGAGCCCCTCGCTGATCGAGTGGCCCGACGAGCTCTGCGAGGAGAGCCGTATCGAGATCACCATCACTCGAGCCACCGTGGTCTCGATACGACCACCGAGGCCACCGAGGCCACCGAGGCCACCGGATGCTCCTCCCGCCCCGGAGCCAACGCAACGGTCTCGGTGATCGAGTGGCCCGACGAGCTCTGCGGGGCCGGTCGGGCCGAGATCGCGAGGCTCAGGTGAGACCGCGCTGCAGGGCCGCTGCCGCGCGACGCATCGCGCGACGGCCCGTGCGCCCCACCCCGAGCATGTTGGCGAAGCTGTGGATGAGGCCGTCCTCCTGCACGTACTCCACGCGGACGCCGGCCTCGCGCATCGCGTCCGCGTACGCCCGACCCTCATCGAGCAGCGGGTCGAAGCCGGCGGTCACGACATAGGCCGGTGCGACGCCGGTCGGATCGTGACGCAGCGGCGAGAGACGCCGGTCCGCCCGGTCCTCGTCGCCGACGAGGTAGTTCTCCTCGGCCAGGTCCATGAACGCCTTGCTCAGGAAGAACCCCTCCGCGAACGTCGCCCGACTGGGCGCCTCCTCGACGAAGTCCGTGGCGGGGTAGATCAGCAGCTGGAACGCCGGCGCGGGCGTGCCGGTCCGCACCGTCTCCTGGGCGATGATCGCGGCGAGGTTGCCACCGGCGCTGTCCCCACCGACCGCGATCCGGTCGACGTCGATGCCGAGGCCGGCCGCATGATCGACCACCCAGCGCCACGCCGCCCACGCGTCGTCGAACGCGGCCGGGAAAGGAGCCTCGGGGCCGAGCCGGTAGTCCACCGCCACGACCCTCACCTGAGCCTGCTCGGCGAGGAAGCGGCAGAGGGCGTCGTGGGAGTCGAGGTCGCCGTAGATCCATCCACCGCCGTGCAGGAAGACCAGCGCCGGCGAACGGCCGGACAGCCCCTCGGGCGTGTAGAAGCGCAGGCCGAGCGGCCCACCGGGACCGTCGATGGTCCGATCGGTCACCGCGCCGATGGGCTGCGCACCACCGATGAGTGCCGCCTGCTCGCGCAGGAGACGTCGTCCTCGTGAGATGGGGCCCGCCTCGATGGGCGGACCCTCCAGCGCCATCGCCTTCAGGAGCAGCTGCACCTCCGGCTCCAGCGTGCGGCCGTCCACCACGACCGGCTTCCCGGCGAGGCGCCGCAGCACCGAGGTAGGGAGCGAGAGAGCCCCACGGGCGACCAGGCCCTTCAGACGAGGCAGCAGCGATGACGTGTCGACCATGGGCCGAAAGGTACCGGACCACGACCACCCGACCGACGAACCCTGCGTACGCGTCGTTCAAGCGCCGTTCACCTGTTCCTGGGATCATCGCAGGGTGACGCACGAGATCGAGCTGGCTCCCCTGGAGGTCCCCGACTCCCCCGACGAGTTCGACGTGGACCCGCCGTTCGATCCTGCCGAGGGGGCGCTGCCCGACGACCGATTCCTCGACCGCGAGCTCTCCTGGCTGGCGTTCAACGAGCGCGTCCTCGAGCTCGCCCAGGACCCGACGCTGCCCCTGCTGGAGCGGGTGCGTTTCCTGTCCATCGTCGGCAGCAACCTCGACGAGTTCTTCATGGTCCGTGTGGCCGGGCTCAAGCGTCGTATCGCCGCCGGCGTCGCGGTGCCCTCGGCCAGCCGGCTCAACCCGCGCGACGTCCTCGCCCGCGGCCTGGCACAGAGCCACGCGCTCATGAGCGAGCAGGCGCGGACGTTCGCCGACGACGTCGTCCCCGCTCTGCACGACGCCGGAATCGACCTCGTGCACTGGGACGACCTGACGGCGCAGGAGCAGAAGCGCCTCGGTGCCGAGTACCGCGAGCGGATCTTCCCCATCCTCACGCCCTTGGCCGTCGACCCGGCCCACCCGTTCCCCTACATCTCCGGGCTCTCGCTGAACCTCGCCCTCGTGCTGCGCAACCCCGAGACGGGCAAGGAGCACTTCGCGCGGGTCAAGGTGCCGCCCATCATCGACCGGTGGACGGAGGTCTCGCCCGGGCGTCACGTGCCCGTGGAGGAGGTCATCGCGGCCCACCTGGACCTGCTGTTCCCCGGCATGGAGGTCGTCGCCCACCACACGTTCCGCGTCACCCGCAACGAGGACCTGGAGGTGGAGGAGGACGACGCCGAGAACCTGCTCAAGGCGCTCGAGAAGGAGCTGCTGCGGCGCCGCTTCGGCCCGCCCGTGCGGCTCGAGGTCGAGGAGACCATCAGCGACGAGGTGCTCGAGCTGCTCGTCACCGAGCTCGGCGTGAGCACCGACGAGGTCTTCCGGCTCCGCGGCCCGCTCGACCTGCGCAGTCTCGGGGAGATCGCCGACCTCGACCGCCCGGAGCTGAGGTACGAGCCGTTCGTCCCCGGCACCCACGAGCACCTCGCCGAGGTGGAGACCGCGAGCCCCGCGGACATGTTCCGCGCGCTGCGCCGCCGCGACGTCCTCGTGCACCACCCCTACGACTCCTTCGCGACGAGCGTCCAGCGTTTCATCGAGCAGGCCGCCGCCGACCCGCACGTGCTCGCCATCAAGCAGACGCTGTACCGCACGTCCGGCGACTCCCCCATCATCGACTCGCTCGTCGACGCCGCCCGCGCCGGCAAGCAGGTGCTCGTGCTGGTGGAGATCAAGGCGCGCTTCGACGAGCAGGCCAACATCCGCTGGGCGCGCAAGCTCGAGCGGGCGGGCTGCCACGTCGTCTACGGCCTCGTCGGGCTCAAGACGCACTGCAAGCTCGCCCTGGTCATCCGCGACGAGCCCGACGGCCTGCGTCGCTACGCCCACCTCGGCACCGGCAACTACAACCCGAAGACCGCGCGCGTCTACGAGGACCTCGGCCTGCTCACCACCCATCCCGACATCACCAACGACCTGCTGGAGCTGTTCAACAGCCTCTCCGGGTTCTCCCAGCAGGACGACTACCGCCAGCTGCTCGTCGCCCCGCACGGGGTGCGCGACGGTCTGGTGCGCCGCATCGACGCCGAGATCGAGCACCATCGGGCCGGCCGCGAGGCCGCCATCCGGTTCAAGGTCAACTCGCTCGTCGACGAGGTGGTCATCGACAAGCTCTACGAGGCGTCCCGCGCCGGCGTCCCCGTCGACCTCGTCATCCGTGGCATCTGCTCGCTGCGGCCCGGCGTGCCCGGCCTGAGCGACAACATCCGTGTGCGCAGCGTCCTCGGACGGTTCCTCGAGCACAGCCGGGTGTACTGGTTCGCCGGAGGTGGCGAGCCCGAGGCGTGGATCGGGTCGGCGGACCTCATGCACCGCAATCTCGACCGTCGCGTCGAGGTGCTCGTGAAGATCCCCACCGCCCAGCACGTCGCCGACCTCGGCGAGCTGCTCGTCCGGATGGCCGACGACGACGGCACCTCCTGGCACCTGACGGCCGAGGGCACCTGGCAGCGCCACGTCGGCTCCTTCCACGTGCAGGACGAGCTCGTCGAGCGCGCGCGCAAGCGCCGCAGCCGCAGCACCGGCTGAGGCCTGGTCTGCGCGGCCAGCGTCGCAGGGCGACGACCGAGCCGCCCTCCGACGGCCGGGTCTCGATACGTCCCGACCTCGCTCGTTCCTCACTCGCCGGGCCTACTCGACCAGCGGGGCCGGGCGACGACCAGCGAGACCCCCGGCGACCACCAGCGGGTCCGGGCGCCGACCAGCGGGACCGGGCGTCGATCAGCG
>JBQGDU010000303.1:0-4919 GCA_052039245.1 Aeromicrobium sp.
TACCTCTCGCGCGAGGAGTCGCTCGCCCGGTACGCCGAGAAGTCCGGACGAGACGTCTCCGACATCGACTTCCACCTCGCCCTCGCGTTCTTCAAGCTCGCCGTGATCCTGGAGGGCATCCACTACCGGCACTCGCACGGCCAGACGGTCGGCTCCGGGTTCGACGGCATCGGTGACCTCATCGTGCCGCTGATCCAGGCGGGACTGCGAGCCTGAGCACGGCGCTCCTGCAACAGGAGTGGACCTGGCGGGGACGCCAGGTCCGCTGGGACGTGCTGGGCGACGCCGGGCCCGACGTCGTGATGTGCCACGGGACGCCGTGGTCCTCCTGGCTCTGGCGCCCCTTCGCCGAGGCGCTCTCCGCCGACCACCGGGTCCACCTGTGGGACATGCCGGGATACGGCCAGTCCTCCAAGAACGCCGAGCACGACGTCTCCCTCGACGTGCAGGGTGAGCTCTTCGCGGACCTGTTGCGGTTCTGGGAGCTGGATGCTCCGCACGTCGTGGCCCACGACTTCGGGGGCGCTGTGTCACTTCGCGCCCACCTCCTGCACGGTGCGCGACTCGCCTCACTCGCCCTCGTCGACGTGGTGGCGCTCAGTCCGTGGGGCTCACCGTTCTTCACGCTCGTCCGCGAGAACGCCGACACCTTCGTGCAGCTGCCCGACGCCGTGCACGAAGGCGCGGTCCGCGCGTACATCTGCGGCGCCGCACACCACCGCCTCGACGACCCGTCGCTCGACGCACTCGTGGCACCCTGGCTCGGCCCGGAGGGCAAGGCCGCGTTCTACCGGCAGATCAGCCAGGCCGACGAAGCCTTCACCGACGCGATCGAGCCGATGTACCCCCAGGTCACCGTGCCGACCCTGGTGGTCTGGGGACGTGAGGACACGTGGATCCCGCAGGACCGGGCTCATCGGCTCCATGCCCTCCTCCCCGGCTCACGGCTGGAGCTGATCGACGCAGCCGGCCACCTCGTGCAGCTGGACGCCCCCGTCGCCCTGGCCACCACCCTGAACCGCTGGCTGACCGAGGTCGCCCGGGACTGACGGACGCCTCCACGGCTTTGTCCCAGGGTGTGGCTCCCCATTCCACACGGCGTCCGGACGACCCCGCATCCCGTCTGACGGCGTCATCCTCGGTTGCCGTACGAACTGGTATGCCGCCCTCGTCTTCCTTGTCAGCCGGGCGCGGATGCCGCCCGGACCGCTCGCGCGAATGGAGAGCCACACCCTAGGGTGGGCGGCGTGACCGCCGAGATCCTCGAGCCGCGCAAGCGTCCGACGCAGGAGCGCAGCCAGCGCAAGTTCGACCTGCTCCTGCAGGTCTCGCGCGACCTCCTGCTCGAGGTCGGGTTCGAGTCGTTCACGTGCGAGGAGGTGGCCCACCGCGCGGAGCTGCCGATCGGGACGCTGTACCAGTTCTTCGCCAACAAGTACGTCATCGTGTGCGAGCTCGACCGTCAGGACGCCGTCGCGGTGCGCCAGGAGCTGGCCCAGTTCTCGAACGCGATCCCCACGCTCGACTGGCTGCGATTCCTCGACCGGCTGGTGGATCACATGGCCGCACTGTGGGTCCAGGACCCCTCCCGCCGAGCGGTCTGGCACGCCGTCCAGTCCACGCCGGCCACGCGGGCGACGGCGGCCGTGACGGAGCGTGATCTGGCCACCGGCGTGGCTCGCGCACTCGCCCCGCTGACGCCCGGCACACCGCGCGAGCGCCGCCAGATCATGGCCGAGGTGCTCGTGCACGTCGTCTCCTCGATGCTCAACTTCTCCGTGCGCGACGGTCAGGGGCACGCAGAGTCCGTCATCGAGCTCAAACGACTGCTGGCGGCCTACCTGCTGGCCGGCGAGCGGACCGCAAGTCCCTGAGGCGACCCGCCTCAGCCGAGCGTGCGGCGGACGACGTCAGCCAACCGCTCCGCGACCTCACCGGCCTGGTCCGCCGTGGGGGCCTCGACCATGACCCGGACGAGGTTCTCGGTACCGGACTGCCGCAACAGGACACGTCCTCGACCGGCCAGGCGACCCGTGGCCGCGGCCACCTCCGCCTGGAGCTCCGGCTCGGTCTCGGCCCGAGACTTGTCGACGTCGGGAACGTTGATCAGGACCTGCGGCAACCGGGTCATGACCCCGGCGAGGTCAGCGAGGGTGCGTCCGCTCTCGGCCATCCTGCCGGCCAGGCAGAGCGCTGTCAGCACACCGTCGCCGGTGGTGGCGTGGCGGCTCATGACGACGTGCCCTGACTGCTCTCCCCCGAGGACGAAGCCTCCGGCCCGCATCGCCTCCAGGACGTATCGATCGCCGACAGCGGTCTGCACCACCGTGATGCCCGCCTTCTCCATGGCCTGGACGAACCCGAGATTGCTCATGACGGTGGCCACCACCGTGTCGCCGCTCAGCGTTCCCGCGGCCTGGCTCGCGAGCGCCAGGATGGCGAGGATCTGGTCACCGTCGACCACTCGGCCCTCGGCGTCGACGGCGAGGCAGCGGTCGGCGTCGCCGTCGAAGGCGAAGCCGGCGTCGGCGCCGTGCCGGACGACGGCGTCCTGCAGGTCGCCGAGGTGAGTGGATCCACACCCGTCGTTGATGTTCAGGCCGTCCGGCTCGGCATGGATGGCCACGACCTCGGCACCCAGCTGCCGGAAGGCGTCAGGCCCGACCTCGAAGGCCGCTCCGTTGGCGCAGTCGAGCACGACGGTGAGTCCGTCGAGACGTGTCGCGGCAGCCTCGACGAGATGGCGGACGTAGGTGCCCACACCGGCGTGGCTGTCACCCAACCGGCCGACCCCACCCCCGGTGGGACGGTCCCACGGCTCCTCGAGCCGTTGCTCGATCGCGTGCTCCAGGTCGTCCGCGAGCTTGAGCCCGCCGCGGGCGAGGAACTTGATGCCGTTGTCGGGCATCGCGTTGTGACTGGCCGAGATCATGACGCCCATGTCGGCGGCGAGCTCGGCCGTCAGGTACGCCGCTCCCGGTGTCGGGACGACGCCGAGTCGGTGCACGTCCACCCCGGCCGACGCGAGACCGGCGACCACGGCCGCCTCGAGGAACTCCCCTGAGGCACGGGGGTCGCGCGCGACGACGGCGGTCGGGCGTCGATCGGCGAAGGCGCCGACCTCGCCGAGGACGTGGGCCGCCGCCACCGACAGGTCGAGGGCGAGCTCGGCCGTGAGGTCACGGTTGGCGAGCCCTCGGACCCCGTCGGTGCCGAAGATCCGGCCCAAAGGTCAGCGCTTGCTGTACTGCGGGGCCTTGCGGGCCTTCTTGAGCCCGGCCTTCTTGCGCTCCTTGATGCGGGCGTCACGGGTGAGCAGCCCGGCCTTCTTGAGGAGCGGGCGGTTCACCTCCTCGTCGACGCCGTTCAGGGCGCGGGCGACGCCGAGACGCAGCGCGCCGGCCTGACCCGTCATGCCGCCGCCGGTGACGCGAGCGATGACGTCGAAGCTGCCGTCGAGGCTGGTCTCGGCGAGACCCTCCTTGGCGATCTGCTGGTGCAGCTTGTTGGGGAGGTACTCCTCCAACGGCTTGCCGTTGACGGTCCAGACGCCGGTGCCCGGCACGATGCGGACGCGGGCGATGGCCTCCTTGCGTCGACCGGTGGCGGCACCGGGAGCGACGACGGCCGTGCTGGTCGCGCCCTCGGCGGCGCCGGCGCTCTCGGAGGTGTAGGCCACGCCCTCGGCGTTGCTCTGGAACTCGTTCTCGGTGGTGGTGTCGGCCACGGTGTTCTTCTCTCGGCTCTCGGGGCTCACTGGGAGATCTGCGTGATCTCGAAGGGCTGCGGCTTCTGCGCCGCGTGCGGGTGCTCGGGGCCGGAGTAGACCTTGAGCTTCTTGATCAGCTGACGTCCGAGGCGGTTCTTGGGCAGCATGCCGCGCACCGAGTTCTCGATGGCCTTGCGGGCGTCCTTGTCGAGGAGGTCGCCGTACGCGATCTGCTTGAGCCCACCGGGGTAGCCGCTGTGCCGGTAGACCGGCTTGTCGGTGCGCTTGTTGCCCGAGAGCGACACCTTGTCGGCGTTGACGATGACCACGAAGTCACCACCGTCGACGTGCGGCGCGTAGGTGGCCTTGTGCTTGCCGCGCAGCAGCGTCGCGGCCTGGACGGCAAGGCGGCCGAGGACGACGTCCTCGGCATCGATGACATGCCACTGACGGGTGATGTCAGCAGGCTTCGGGCTGTACGTGGGCACGGCGTGACCTTCTCGGGTTTGAAAGCTGTGTCGGACGGTGACGGTCTCGTCACGTGGGCGTCGCCAGGGCTGCGACCGGGGATGTCCACCAGTCACGGGACCGATAGTCGCTCGGCCCGCGGGCGGGCCTCGGTCACCAGCGACTCTCAAGGGTAACGGCCCTGTCCCAGCGCGGTCAAAACGGGTCAGGACGCCGAGGGGTGCCTGTGCGCCCCGACACACCGGGGACTAGGTTGGAACCCGAGCGCCGCTGACACCGCGGACTGCAACTGCACGGCACAGGAGACCCATCGTGACCGACCAGACGCTGACCGTCCGGGACAACCGGACGGGCGAAGAGTACGAACTCGAGATCACCGACGGCACCGTCCGTGCCACGGATCTCGGCAAGATCGGCAAGACCGACGACGACCCCGGCATCGCCGTCTACGACCCCGGATTCACCAACACCGCCTCCACCCGCAGCGCCGTCACCTACATCGACGGCGAGAAGGGCATCCTGGAGTACCGCGGCTACCCCATCGAGCAGCTCGCGGAGAACTCCACGTACCTGGAGGTCGCGTACCTGCTCATCCACGGCGAACTGCCCACGCAGGAGCAGCACGAGCAGTGGGTGCACGACATCACCGTCCACACCTTCGTGCACGAGAACGTGAAGACCCTCATGCAGGGCTTCCGCTACGACGCTCACCCCATGGGCATGCTGCTCTCCAGCGTCGGAG
>JBQGDU010000304.1:0-10414 GCA_052039245.1 Aeromicrobium sp.
TCGACCAGGTGGTCGACGATCTGCTCCGCCGTCAGGTCGCTGCCGATCCGCTCGCGGATGTACGTGGCCGAGGTGATGAGGGCGTTGCCGACGAGCGCGAGACCGTCCTCCTCCGTCCACTCGACCCCGTGCTCGGCGGCGAGCGCCGCCTCCTCGGCCATCCAGAGCGGCTCGGTGTCGACGATCGTCCCGTCGAGGTCCCACAGGACGGCGGCCGGGAGCGCAGACTGGTCGGTCACCGATGCAGTTTAGTGTCGGAGCGAGGACGTAGATTGTCAGGGTGCTCCCCGTATCCCCTGATCCGGAGAGCGCACCCGCGACGGCACGGTGGGCTCGGGGGCCGCTGCGCCCCTTCAGGCATCACCAGTACCGCTGGCTCGCCGGGGCGACGTTCTTCGAGCTGGCCGGCGACGGCGTCTGGGTGATCGCTCTCGTGTGGCAGGTCATCGCTCTCGGCGGTGGCCCCTCCCACCTGTCCTTCGCCGTCACCGGGCTGGCGCTCGGCATGGTCACCACGGCGCTCGTCGGCGGGGTGGTCGCCGACCGGGTGCCCCAGCGCCGGATCCTCGTCACCACGGCGCTCGTCCGCACGATCGTCGTGGCCGTCGTCGCCACCCTCGCGGTCACCGGCCTGCTGGTCCTGTGGCACCTCGCGGTCGCCAGCCTCCTGGTGGGCATGACGATCGGGATCTACTTCCCCGCCTACAGCGCCCTGCTGCCGGCGATCGTCGACGAGGACGACCTGCTCGCTGCCAACGGCTTCGAAGGGTTCCTGCGGCCCACCGTCCAGCACGCCGGTGGCCCCGCCGTGGGAAGCCTCGTGGTCTCCGCGTCCTCACCGGCCTGGGCGTTCGTGGTCGTCGTCGGACTGCAGGTGTGCTGCCTGCTCATGGTCGTGGCCCTGCGCCCCGTTCCGCTGCGACGTGACCCCGAGTCGCTCGGGGACGGTTCCCTGGCAGGTGTGCTGGCCGACCTGCGGGGCGGCGTCCGGTACATGATGTCCACGCCGTGGTTCCTGGCCACCCTGCTGTTCGCCTGCGTCATGATCCTGATGGTGATCGGGCCGATCGAGGTCCTCATCCCGTTCGTGGTCGAGCGCGGCGGCGGCGACCCACGCGGCCACGCGCTCATCCTCGGCGCGTACGGCGTCGGCGGGGCGCTGGCGTCATTGGGCATCAGCATGATGCGGATGCCGCGCCGCTACCTGACCGCCATGAACGGCATGTGGGGCGTCGCCTGCCTGCCGCTGCTCGTCGTCGGCTTCACGTCCTCGGTCCCGGCGATCGCGATCGCCTTCTTCGTGGTGGGCGTGCTGATGTCGGCGCCGATGGTGCTGTGGGGCACGTTGCTGCAGCGACGGGTGCCGCCGGAGCTGCTGGGCCGTGCCTCGAGCCTGGACTTCTTCGTCTCGCTGCTGTTCATGCCGGTCTCCATGGCCGTCGCCGGACCGGTCAGCGAGGTGGTGGGGCTGCGCACCGTCTTCGTGGTCGCCGCGGTGATCCCGATCGTCGTGGCCGTCGTCGCCATCGTCTGGGCCCGGATGCCCGCCGACGAGCTCGCGCACCCGCTGGACCGGGTTCGTACCGGTGAGGCGGACCACGTCCCGGAATGATGCCTGGGCCCTGGCCCGGTGTGGGAGAATGGACTCGAACCCCCGAGAAGGTCCACGCGAGCCCGCCGACGGCTGGAGGTTCCCCACCCCGACAGGATCCGTCTCGTCACCCGTGGAGGAACTCGTGCCGCAGAACCCGTCCTGGCGCCCCGACGCCACCGCCGAGCTCACTGCGCAGCTGCAGCAGCGGATCCTGGTGCTCGACGGCGCGATGGGCACCGCCATCCAGCGCGACCGGCCCGACGAGGCCGGCTACCGCGGCGAGCGGTTCAAGGACTGGCCCAGCGACGTCGTGGGCAACAACGACCTCCTGACGCTCACCCAGCCGCAGATCGTCGCCGGCATCCACCGCGAGTACCTCGAGGCCGGTGCCGACGTCATCGAGACGAACACCTTCAACGGCAACGCGATCTCCCTGGCCGACTACGGCATGGAGGAGCTGGCCTACGAGCTCAACCTGGAGTCCGCACGCCTCGCGCGTCGCGAGTGCGACGCCGTGACCGCGCAGCAGCCGGACCGCCCCAGGTACGTGGCCGGGGCGCTCGGGCCCACCACTCGCACGGCGTCGATCTCTCCCGACGTCAACGACCCCGGCGCGCGCAACATCAGCTACGACCAGCTCGTCGACGCCTACAAGACCGCCACCAAGGGGCTGTTGGACGGCGGCTCCGACCTCATCATCATCGAGACGATCTTCGACACGCTGAACGCCCGGGCGGCCATCTTCGCCGTCGAGACGGTCTTCGAGGAGTACGGCCGGCGATGGCCGGTCATCATCTCCGGCACCATCACCGACGCCTCGGGGCGGACCCTGTCCGGCCAGACCGCAGAGGCGTTCTGGTACTCGGTCCGCCACGCCCAGCCCATCCTGGTCGGGCTGAACTGCGCCCTCGGGGCGGAGGAGATGAGGCCCTACATCGCCGAGCTGTCGCGCCTCGCCGACACCTTCGTCTCCTGCTACCCGAACGCCGGTCTGCCCAACGCGTTCGGCGAGTACGACGAGGAGCCGCACCAGACGGCGGCCGTCATCCGCGAGTTCGCCGACGCGGGGTTCGTCAACGTCGTCGGCGGGTGCTGCGGCACGACGCCGGACCACATCCACGACATCGCGCAGACGGTCGAGGGCCTCACGCCCCGCACTCCCCCGGAGTCCTCCCTCGCACTGCGGCTGTCCGGGCTCGAGCCGTTGGTGGTCACCGAGGAGTCGCTGTTCGTCAACGTCGGTGAGCGCACCAACATCACCGGGTCCGCCCGCGTCCGGAACCAGATCCGCGACGGCGACTACGACACCGCGCTCGCCGTGGCGCTGCAGCAGGTGGAGAACGGCGCCCAGGTCATCGACGTCAACATGGACGAGGGCATGATCGACGGCATCGCCGCGATGGACCGCTTCCTCAAGCTCGTCGCCGCCGAGCCGGACATCTGCCGTGTCCCGGTCATGGTCGACTCCTCCAAGTGGGAGGTCATCGAGGCCGGACTGAAGTGCCTGCAGGGCAAGTCGATCGTCAACTCCATCTCCCTCAAGGAGGGGGTCGAGCCGTTCGTCGAGCACGCCCGACTGTGCCGCAAGTACGGCGCGGCGATCGTCGTCATGGCCTTCGACGAGGACGGTCAGGCCGACAACCTCGAGCGACGCAAGCAGATCTGCGAGCGGGCCTACCGGATCCTGATCGACGAGGTCGGGTTCCCGCCCGAGGACATCATCTTCGACCCCAACGTCTTCGCCGTCGCCACCGGCATCGAGGAGCACGCCGAGTACGGCATCGACTTCATCGAGGGCACCCGCTGGATCAAGCAGAACCTGCCGGGTGCGCTCGTCTCCGGCGGCGTCTCCAACGTCTCGTTCTCCTTCCGCGGCAACAACCCGGTGCGTGAGGCCATCCACGCCGTGTTCCTGTTCCACGCCATCCAGGCGGGCATGGACATGGGCATCGTCAACGCCGGCGCCCTCGTCGTCTATGACCAGGTGGACGAGCGGCTCCGTGAGCGCATCGAGGACGTCGTCTTGAATCGCCGCTCGGACGCTACCGAGCGGCTCCTGGAGATCGCCGGGGAGTTCGCCTCCGGTGGGGAGAAGGCCGAGGCGGCCACCGAGGAGTGGCGCGAGCTGCCGCTGGGCGAGCGCATCACCCACGCGCTCGTCAAGGGGATCGACGCGCACGTGGAGTCCGACACCGAGCTGCTGCGGGCCGAGATCGCCGAGCGGGGCGGCCGACCCATCGAGGTGATCGAGGGCCCCCTCATGGAAGGCATGAACGTCGTGGGCGACCTCTTCGGCGCCGGGAAGATGTTCCTTCCGCAGGTGGTCAAGTCCGCACGGGTCATGAAGAAGGCCGTCGCCTACCTCATCCCGTTCATCGAGGAGGAGAAGGACCCGGCCGACGCGGGCCGCAGCAACGGCACCGTCATCCTGGCGACGGTGAAGGGAGACGTCCACGACATCGGCAAGAACATCGTCGGCGTCGTGCTGCAGTGCAACAACTACGACGTCATCGACCTCGGTGTCATGGTGCCGGCGCAGAAGATCCTGGACGCCGCCAAGGAGCACGAGGCCGACGTCATCGGCCTGTCGGGACTCATCACCCCGTCGCTGGACGAGATGGTCTCGGTGGCCTCGGAGATGGAGCGACAGGAGTTCGAGGTGCCGCTGCTGATCGGCGGCGCCACGACGTCGCGCGCGCACACGGCGGTGAAGGTCGACCAGCGCTACCACGGACCGGTCGTGTGGGTGAAGGACGCCTCCCGCTCGGTGCCCGTCGTCTCCTCCCTGCTCTCCGACGCGCAACGGCCGGCTCTGCTCTCGGAGCTCAAGGACGACTACGACTCCCTGCGCGAGCGGCACGCTGCCCGTCAGGACACCCGCAAGATCCTGCCGATCGAGCAGGCACGGGCGAACGCCACACCCATCGAGTGGGAGGGGTACGTGCCTCCGCAGCCGGCCTGGGAGCCGGGCGTCACCCATGTCTTCGACGACTACGACCTCGCCGAGCTGCGGCAGTACATCGACTGGCAGCCGTTCTTCAACGCGTGGGAGATGAAGGGCAAGTTCCCGGACATCCTCAACAACCCCGCCACGGGCGAGGCCGCGCGCACGCTGTTCGAGGCCGCCCAGACGCTGCTCGCGGAGCTGATCGAGGGTCACTGGCTGCGGGCCTGCGGCGTCGCGGGCATCTTCCCTGCCAACCAGGTGGGTCACGACGACGTCGAGGTCTACACCGACGACTCGCGCGAGACCGTGCGCACGACGCTGCACCACCTGCGCCAGCAGACCGAGCACCGGCAGGGCGTCGCCCACAAGTCCCTCGCGGACTTCGTGGCACCCAAGGAGACGGGACTGCCGGACCACGTCGGCGCGTTCGCCGTCACGGCGGGGCTCGGCAGCCAGGACAAGGTGGCCGAGTTCAAGGAGAATCTCGACGACTACAGCGCCATCTTGCTGGAGTCGCTGGCCGACCGCCTCGCGGAGGCCTTCGCCGAGCGACTGCACGAGCGCGTCCGCAAGGAGATCTGGGCCTACCAGCCCGACGAGTCGCTCGACAACGACGCGCTCATCGCCGAGAAGTACGACGGCATCCGTCCGGCTCCCGGGTATCCGGCCTGCCCCGAGCACACCGAGAAGTCGCTGCTGTGGGACCTGCTCGACGTCGAGAAGCACACCGGCATCGAGCTCACCGAGTCCATGGCCATGTGGCCGGGTGCCTCGGTCAGCGGCTGGTACTTCTCGCACCCGCAGTCCCAGTACATGGTGGTGGGCCGGTTGGGCCGCGACCAGGTCACCGAGTACGCCGAGCGCAAGGGCATGACGGTGCAGGAGGCGGAGAAGTGGCTCGCCCCGAACCTCGGCTACCGCACCGACGACGAGTGAGTCGCGTCGGCGGTCGTCCGGCCTCACCGTAGGCTGGTGGACGTGGAAGACGTCTCGATCCCGCCGCTGAACGACCCGTGGATGGTTGCTGCCTTCGAGGGCTGGAACGACGCGGGTGACGCCGCGTCGTCGCTCATCGACCACCTGGTGGAGGAGTGGGACGCGCAGGTGCTGGCCGAGCTCGACCCGGACGACTACTACGACTTCCAGCTCACCCGCCCGACGCTGGAGCGTGACGACGAGGGCACGGCGATGATCGTCTGGCCGACTCCGACGCTGTACCTGGCGCGGCCGCCGGGCTTCGAGCGCGACGTGCTGCTGCTGCGCGCTCCGGAGCCCAGCTTCCGCTGGCGGGCCTTCTGCTCCACGATCGTCGGCATCGCGAGACTGGCCGGTGTGACGGAGCTGGTGACCGTGGGGGCACTGCTCACCGATGCACCGCACACCCGGCCCGTCCCGGTGACGGGCTCCTCCACGGACCCGGCACTGGAGACCCGTCTCAACCTGAGGCCCTCCCGCTACTCCGGTCCGGTGGGCATCAACGCCGTCCTGACCGAGACGGCATCGCGCGAGGACATCCCGTCGTTGTCGATGTGGGCCGCGGTCCCGCACTACGTCGCGGAGCCGCCGTGCCCCAAGGCGACGTTCGCGCTCCTGCGTGCCTTGGAGGACGCCGTGGCCTGCCCGCTCCCCCACGGCATGCTCGAGGAGCTGGCCGAGGCCTGGCAGCGTGGCGCGGACGAGGCAGCAGCGGAGGACCCGGAGATCGCGGAGTACGTGAGCGAGCTCGAGCAGGCCCAGGACGAGGACGACCTGCCCGAGGCGAGCGGCGAGTCCATCGCACGGGAGTTCGAGCGGTACCTGCGTCGACGCGGCGCGGACGGCTGAGTGCCGTGGGTCGACTCCTGCACTCCGGCATCGTGTCCGTCGACGGGTACACGACCGACCCCGAGGGTTCCTTCGACTGGGCCTTCCCCACGCCCGAGGTCGAGGACGCGCTCTCGCAGCAGATGTCCGACGTCTCGACGTACCTCTACGGCCGCCGGATGTACGAGACGATGGCGGTCTGGGAGACCGAGCCGTCCTCGGGCCCTGAGGACACGGCGGACCATCGTTGGGCACGGGTCTGGCGAGCGGCCGAGAAGATCGTCTACTCCTCCACGCTCGAGGATGTCTGGACCTCCAGGACTCGTCTGGAGCGGCACTTCGACCCCGAGACGGTGCGATCGCTGGTCCGTGCGGCCGACGGTGACGTCACGGTCGAGGGCCCCACGCTCGCGGCCACCGCGCTGCGCGCCGGGATCGTCGACCTGGTCGACGTGATCGTCGTCCCGGTGGTCGTCGGTGGCGGCACGAGATTCCTGCCCGATGGCGTGCGGCTCGATCTCACGCTGCAGGACACGCGAGTCTTCGACAACGGCATGACCCAGCTGCGCTACGCCGCCGCCTGACGGCTCGCTTGCCGTGCGAGGGCGTCCCGGACGGCGCACGATGGTGTCCCGGACATCGTCGTCAGGAGTGATCATGAGCAGCGAACCCACGTCCAGCACCACCAGGGACCTCAGCGGTCAGGCCGAGGGCCCGCGGCCCGTGACGGACTGGACCGACGTCGGCCGCGAGGTGTGGGAGTACCTCACCGGCCGCGGCGCGGAGGTCACCTACCACCTCGACGACCTCCAGGTCGAGGTCCCGCGCGACACCGGCCCCGACGCTCCCAGGGCGACGTGGCGCTTCAACGGCCAGGTGCGGGTCACGGCCAACGACGACCCGAGCTGAGCGGCGCCGTGACCAAGCTGCTGGCGGCGGTCGACATCGAGATCAGCACCCCGGAGGGTGAGGAGCTCACCGCGCGTCTGGACTCCGACGGGCACACGTTCCGGCTCAGCAGCGACGCCCTGGGCAGGCTCGTGGCAGGGCGCTCGACTGCGGACCTCAACCGGACCGCCGGCACGGTGGCGGAGCAGGGCGTCGTGCTGGAGCTGTGCGACGCCGACGGACCGGTCCTGCGGATCGGCGCCGTCCGCGCGCCCTGGTGGCAGCAGCTGCTGACGCGCTCGCCACGCGTCCGGGTCGTGAGGTGGCGCGCAGCGACGCGACTGAAGGCCGCCGCGTTCTCCTCCGACGACGCCACGACGCTCATGCCGCCGCCGGTCGAGTGGCCGATGCTGCCGCCGCTGCCGTGGTGGAACCGTCGGGTCACCACCACGCACGACCCCTACGGTGGTGGACATCCTCGGCTCTACCTCGCCGACACCCGGGTGCCGACCACGGGCCGAGAGGTGCGGGTGCTGCACCTGACGCCCGGGGAGACGTCCATCGGCAGTGGAGCCGACGCCGACGTACGGATCGACGGCGTGGACGACCTGCAGGTGCGGATCTCCCGCACGCAGGACGACGAGTACGTCATGCAGGCGCTGAGCACCACCGTCCCGATGCTGGTGCACGGCGGCCACGTCCCCGAGCAGACGCTGCGGACCGGTACGCGCGTCGAGCTCGGACCGTGGCGGCTGACCTACGTCCGTGACGAGTACGCGGACCACGGGCGCCCGTTCGGTGGCCGGATCGGTGGAGAGCTCGGGGTGCAGGAGTCCCAGCCGGAGCCGCGTTACCAGCGCTGACGCCGACCCGGGGCCGGATCAGTCCGGAGGAGGGGTCCAGCGCACCGGGTCGGCGCAGCGCAGGACCTTCGGCGCGATGCCGCTCCCCCCACACGTGCCGTCGACGAGCCGACGCGCGCCGACCGGCTCGTCCAGTCGCACCACGTGCGCCACCTCCTCGTTGTTCGTGCAGGCACCCACTCCGCGGCTCCGTGGGGTGACGTCGATCCGGATGCTGACCTGCTCGGCGTCCAGCTCGACGTCCACGTCGGCCACCTCGCCGGTGCGGCCGCTGTTGCACTCCACGCGCTGCACCAGCACGGCGAGCTCCGTGCTGGAGGAGTCGACCTCGCCGCGCGGGTCCACGGTCCAGGTCGCGGGGGCGATGCCGGAGCTGGTGGTCTCGGTCGTCGTCGACGAGGTCCGCTCGGGCCCGGCGCAACCCGCGAGGAGGACCAGGGCGAGCGAGACGACGGGAGGCGACCGGCAGGGAGCATGTCAGTGCGCGAGATCGACGCCCAGGAGTGCGTCGACCGTCGCCGACACCTCGCGTGCGGCCCGCGTGTCGTCACCGTCCTGCGCCATCCAGTGATCCATGGCCAGGAGCGCACGCGGTGCGTCCAGGTCGTCGGCGAGCGCCTCGCGGATCGCGGTCAGGACGGGCCCGGCCGCCGGGGCCGCGGGGCGGGCCACGGCGTCACGCCACCGGGCGAGCCGGGTGGCGGCCTCGTCGATCTCGGCGTCGTGCCACTCCCAGTCGCTGCGGTAGTGGTGGGCGAGCAGAGCCAGCCGGATCGCCATCGGGTCGTGGCCGTCGGCGCGCAGACGCGAGACGAGCACGAGGTTGCCCTTGGACTTGCTCATCTTCTCGCCCTCGTACCCGACCATGCCGGTGTGGACGAAGGCGCGGGCGAACTCCGCGTCGGTGGCGACGCGGGCCTCGGAGGCGGACATCTCGTGGTGCGGGAAGACGAGGTCGGAACCGCCGCCCTGGACGTCGAAGTCGGTGCCGAGGTGCTCCAGCGCGATGGCGGCGCACTCGATGTGCCACCCGGGGCGTCCCAGGCCCAGCCGCGACTCCCACGACGGCTCGCCCTCGCGCGGTGCCTGCCAGACGAGGCAGTCGAGCGGATCACGCTTGCCCGGGCGGTCGGGGTCTCCCCCACGCTCGCCGAACAGGGTCCGCATCGTCGCGTCGTCCAAGCCTGAGACGTCCCCGAAGGCCGGGTCGGCGTGGACGTCGAAGTAGAGGTCGTCGTCGACGCGGTAGACGGCGTCCCCGAGACGCTCGACGAGGTCGATGACGAGGTGGATCGACTCGACGGCCCCCACGTAGTGGTCGGGCGCCACGACACGCAGGGCGGTCATGTCCTCGCGGAACAGCTGCGTCTCCCGCTCGGCGAGCTCGGCCCAGTCGACACCGGTGGCCACGGCGCGCTCGAGCAGCGGGTCGTCGACGTCGGTGACGTTCTGGGTGTAGGTGACGTCGAGACCTCGGTCGCGCCACTGCCGCTGCAGGAGGTCGAAGGCGAGGGAGGGGGCGGCGTGGCCGAGGTGCGTGGCGTCGTAGGGCGTGATGCCGCAGACGTAGAGCCGCGCGACGTCCTGCGGTGCGGACTCCACCAGTCCGCCCGTGCGCGAGTCGTGCAGGCGGAGCACGGGCGGGGTGCCGTCGAGGACGGGGACGTCAGGACTCGACCAGGCACGCATGGGGTGAGCGTATCGGCGGGATCCAGCGTCGGCTCCACCCGGCCTGTCGAGGGTGCGCCGGACGTCGGTGGGGCGAGAATGAGCGAGTGATCATCGACAGCGCCATCTACCGTGCCGGTGTGCGCGAGGACGCACCCACGACGCCGGCCGCGTTGGCGGGACGTCTGCAGACGCTCGGCGCGAACGACATCGTCAGGATCGGGCTGAGCTCGCCGGACGAGGCGGAGCTCACGGCGGTGGCGGAGCCGTTGTCGCTCCATCCGCTCGCCGTGGAGGACGCTCTGGAGGCTCATCAGCGGCCGACGGTGGAGCGTTACGCCGACCACCTGTTCCTGAGCGTCCGTGCCGTCGGCTACGCCGACGACGACATCACCACCAGCGAGGTCAACCTGTTCGTCGGCAGCAACTACCTCCTCACGGTGCGGCACGGCGGTCCGTCGCTGCACGCGGCACGGGAGCAGGCCGAGAAGCTCGGCGAGACGATGTCGCACGGACCCGTGGTCGCTCTGCACGCCGTGCTGGACGTGATCGTCGACCACTACGAGGAGGTCGCTGCCGAGCTCGAGCAGGACGTGGAGGAGGTGGAGACGTCCGTCTTCTCCCCCGAGCGCACGAACGACTCGTCGCGGA
>JBQGDU010000305.1:0-8418 GCA_052039245.1 Aeromicrobium sp.
GCGAGCTGGGCGAGACGTCCCTCACCGTCCACCGAGCGGTGCGCCAGGCGCTGGACCCCGCGGGAATCCTCAGTCCCGGGGCACTCTGGCAAGGCTGAGGTCGGCGCCCACCGCCCGGTCGGGAGCGGGGCTAGGAGGGACCGGGGGACAGCTCGTCCAGCGACGGGACCAGGTCGATCATCCCGTCCTCGCTGACCACCACGACGAGCGCGTCCGCACCGGGGCCCTGGTGGTAGCGGACCGCCGAGTTGTAGCGGGCGCCCCGGCCGGGGTCGCCGGCGTCGGACGCCACGCCGTCGAGGATCACACCGATCGCGTGGCACCGGCCGGACGGATCGAGCAGCACGGCACCGTCGATCGTGGTGATCGCTTCCACCGCCCGCGGTCCGAGGACCTCGGCCTCGACCAGCTGAGCCTGGGCCGAGAGCCGCCGCGCCTCGCCCGCGGCGTCGGGGTGGAAGACCAGGATCGTCCCGCCCTCGGTGCGCGAGGCGGTCTCCGTGAGGTCCCACAGCACCCTCGCCTCGTGATGGGTGACGGTGGGGAAGAGGCTCCGTGCCGCGGCGTGGAAGCCTGCAGCGGACAACGGCAAGGCCGGCGACACGGGCCTGGTGTTGGAGACGCGCAGCAGCGGAGTGGCGGCATGGCCCACCTGCCACTCACCACGTCCCAGCACGTCGAGCTCGAAGACCGAGGCTCCCCGCGGTGAGGACCCGACCTCGCGGCCGGGACCACCGTCCAGGCTCCGGCGCAGGACCCCGAGCCCGCGCACGTGCGTGCCGTCGCACACCAACGACAACGCGTCGTTCGTGACCTCGAGGGCCTTGCGGAAGCGCCGGGTGCTGCTCACCGGGATCGGATCCACGAAGCGGATCCGCATGTCGACGTCCGGGTGGCCGTCGCGGGCGAGGACGACCCGCCCCAGCCCGGCCTTGCCCTCGTACGGCTGCGCTGCGACGGCGTCCATGGCCTGGTGGAGCCCGGACCGCCCCTCGTGCCCCACCCTGGCGACGATGCCGTCGGTCAGGCGGGTGGCCGCTCGGCGGATGGTCTCATCGACGAGTGCCGGGTCGACGTGCGTCCCGAAGTCCGACGGAGCCTGCTGTGCGCGCAACGCGAGACTCGCTGCGTCGAGCAGCTGGGCGGCGAGCGCCTCCGGGAACGAGGCGGCGAGATGGCGGTGCCCGACGGACCGGGGCAGGGTGGGTCGGGAGTCCCAGGCGCTCCGCGGGAAGCACAGGACCGGCAGGACGTGCCACCTGCCCTCGACCACGCCTCCCGCCCCGATCACCACCACGGGGCTCTCGTCGGCCAGGACCCGCTCCAGCTCGCCCTGGACGACGCGTCGCAGGTGCTCGGGCTCCAGGTCGTCCGGCTGTGGCACGGTGAGCGGTGTGTCGACGGCGCGGCTCGGCTCGACGACGGCACCGTCGGCCGACGTCCCCACGAGGAGGGCTCGGGGACTCAGCGACTCCCCCGCCGCGTCGAAGATCTGGGTGGCAGAGCTCTGCAGTCCGTCCCGGAAGCGCTGCTGGTGGTCCCACAGCGAGGTCGAGTGCGGCCTCACGTCTCGACCCTAACCGGCAGCTCGGTCACGGCGTCGGGTTGGCGGATCCGACCACCCTCGCTATCGTCGCCGCCAGGGCCTCGGCGTTCCACGGACAAGGGGTGAGCCATCGTGACCGGAGATCCGTTCTTCGAGGAGCTGCGTCGCCTCCAGCCCGACGTCGACATCGTCGTCCTGCCCGCCCAGGAGCCGCTCGAGCGGACGCTCGCCGACGCCGGAACGGTGGCCACGGCAGCCGAGGCCACGAGCACCACGGTGGCCGACCTGCTGGGGGCCGCCGGGCTCGAGCCGGACCGGACGTGGGACACGTGGCGCCCTCGTGGTGACGGTCTCCACGAGCACCGCACGCGCTCGCGCATCATGCTCGGCGACGCCGAGGAGGCGCTCACGACCTTCGCCTCCGTGGGTGAGGTCCTCGCCGGCTGGGGGTGGGCCGTGCGCCCCGTGCAGGCGCGGACGCCGTGGGTCGTGGCCGATGCGGGGAACATGAGCGTCGACGTCGCGGTCGAGGGCAGCCACGTCGTCGTCACCGCCACCTCCGCCCCCCTGAACCTCCCGGGGCCGTCCCATGAGCGGTGAGACCTTCGCGGTGATGCTGTCGGTCATCCGCAGCACGAGGAACACGTGGGACGACCAGTCCGAACAGCTGCGGGGCGGTCACAAGCGCCTCACCGACGCCCAGAACGCCGTGGACGCACTCGGTGACCGGGTGGCGCCCGCCACTCGCACCTACCTGAGCACGTGGCTCACCCAGGTGCAGAACCACGCCGACGCCGCTCAGGGCCACGCCGACGGACTCGCGGAGTTCACCACCAGCATCGTCCAGCTCGACGACGACGCCGCCGCGGACCTGCGCTCGGTGCTGCCGTGGGACCAGCGGTACCGCGCCGTCGAGCAGGCTCCGGACGGCCGGCCGAGCTTCCCCACCGACGATCCCGGCCCGGCGCCGACACCGCACCCGTGAGACCGATCTCGTGACCACCGCCGTCCGACGTCCTGGCCCCGTCCCGGAGCTCTCTGCCCAGCCGGGGGCCAGGTCCGTGCCGTCGGGTGTCCGAGCCTGCGGCGTCGTGATGTCCGACGCCGAGGGCGTGATGCGCGGGATGGCCGACCCGGCCGGTCTGGAGGGCGAGCCGGCCGAGATGTACGAGCACGCCGCCACCGGCACCGCGCGTGACCTGGCGGCGGCCACCGCCGCACTGCAGGTCGGCGTGGCAGCGCTGGACGTGTTCTGCGACCGGATGGACACCCTGCGCACGGACCGAGCCGAGCTGGAGAACCGACGTTCCACCCTCGCCTCCGCGGCCACCGCGCTCGAGACCCGCGCAGGAGCCGAGGAGGCCGACGACGACAGCACGCTGGAGGCGGACATCACCCGCCACAACGGCGAGGTCTCGACCCTCGACACCGACGTCACGTCCTGGGAGGAAGACGTCACGGAGGCCGAGGACCGGTTGATCGCCAAGCTCCGCTCCGCCGACACCATGACCGAGGCCGTCGACCTCGCGGCGAACGCACCGGACGTCCCCGCCCTGGTCTCCGAGGTCGAGCGGCTGGCCGGCGACCCGGCCGCCGTGGCCGCGTGGTGGGCGGCGCTCACGCCGCAGCAGCGCGAGGCGCTCAAGACGGCGCGGCCCGAGCTCGTCGGGAACCTGGACGGGGTTCCCGTCGAGGACCGCGACGAAGCCAACCGTGCCAACCTGAGCGCGCTGCTCAACCGTCTCAAGCAGGCGGAGGAGGACGGGGAGACGCTGTCCGACGACGACCAGGACCTCTTGGAGAAGGCGCGGGAGATGTACACCGCGCTCGACGCCGCGGAGGACCAGTACGACGCCGAGGGCAACCCGCTGCCGTCGTACCTGATGATCTTCGATCCCGAGGCGGCCGACGGTGACGGGCACGCTGCCGTCGCCTTCGGCAACCCCGAGACCGCCGATCACGTCTCGGTCAACGTCCCCGGGCTCAACAGCACGATGAACAACTTCTCCGGCGTCGCGGGGGACGCCGCCGCCGTGCGTGAGGCCTCGGCGCGGCAGACCGACGGGACCGTCGCCTCCATCGCCTGGCTGGGCTACGACGCCCCGGACTTCTCCGGGTCGTTCGACGGCGTGGTCGACGGGCTGGGCGTGGCCGGGGAGACCCGCGCCCGGGCCGGTGCCGTCGATCTCTCCGGCTTCGTCGACGGGCTGCGCACCACCTACCGCGGTGACGGGCAGGAGGAGGACCCGCGCGCTCACCTGACCGTCATCGGTCACAGCTACGGATCCGTGGCCACCGGCATCGCGTCCGGCGACGGGATGGACGCCGACGACGTCGTGCTGGCTGGCAGTCCGGGCGCCGGAGGTGAGAACCGGAGCGCCGACGACCTCACCGGCAACGTCTACGTGGGCTCCTCCGACGAGGACTTCGTGACCCGGCTCGGCACGGAGCAGGACGTCTCCCTCGGGGTGGACCCGGCGTCGGAGGACTTCGATGCGGTGCGCTTCCGGGTGGACGACCAGGGCGAGTTCAACCTCTCCGGGGCCGGCTTCGAGCGCGGCATCGAGAACCACACCTCCTACTTCGACGACGCCGAGACGATGAACGAGGAGGGGAGGGGGCGGGAGGACTCCGCCTCGCTCGCCAACGTCGCGCTCGTCGTGTCCGGGCACGGCGAGGACGTCGAGACGGTCGGTCACCGCACCGAGCCCAACGAGGCCTGGTGGATCAAGCAGGCCGCGAGCGACGCCAAGGACGGCCTGCTGAGCTGGCTCACCCGAGGCAGGCTGTGAGCACCATGACGCGACGACGAGGCCGCGTGCTGACGGTGGCCCTGGTGGCCGTCGCGGCGCTCGCGGCGGGCTGTGAGGACGACGTGGCCGAACCCACCCAGTACACGACGATCGAGGACGCGGACGCACTCGAGGCGACTCGGGACGGCGTCGGAGCGTTCTTCGCCGACGTCGTCGGGTCCGCGCGCGAGGCCACGGGAGGCGGCGAGCTGCGCAACGGGGACTCGGTCCGCGAGGTCGTGTGCGACCCGCTCTACGGGGACCGGTTCAAGGAGCTCGAGATCGGCGGGTCGTTCGTCGTGCAGGGAGCCGACCCGGCCGACGTCCGGGAACGGGCGACGGCCGCCTGGGACGCCGCCGGCTGGCAGCCGGAGCGCTCGGAGGACGACCGGGTCTTCCTCGAGACCGAGGTCGGTGACGGCGTCCGCGCCACCGCGGTGGCCACGATCGAGCGGCCCTCCGGCGGCTCGGAGGTCGTGGTCGTCGCCGTCTCGGCGGGCACCGGATGTCTGGAGCTGCCCTCCGACACCGACTGAGTGCCTCGACAGCCCGGTCGGGCCACGCTCTGGCCAGAGGCTGCGGTGCCATGCGCGCGGAGCGGGTGCCGGGCCACTTCGGCCCGCGCCGGCTGACGGTACGTCTTGACACCTACCTAGATACGAACTGTACTTAGGTACATGAACGACGCTCCGCACTGGCCCACCCCGTGGCTCCGCGCTGCCATGCCCACGGCGGTCCTGGCGACGCTCGAGGACGGACCGCTGCACGGGTACGCCATCGCGGCCGCGCTGGAGCGACGAGGATTCGGACGCCCGCGCGGCGGATCGCTCTACCCGTTGCTGGGGACGCTCGAGTCCAGCGGTGCGATCGTCGCCTCCTGGGCGCAGGGCGAGAGCGGCCCCGGACGTCGGACGTACACGCTCGTGGCGGCCGGTCGGCAGCGTCTGGCCCGGGAGCGAGCCGAGTGGACCGGACTCGTGGAGTCCATCGGGGAACGGTCGGCGACCACGAAGCAGAGGGAGGACGCATGAGCGACCTGCACGAAGCCATCACGAGCGAGTTCACCGCCGCGCGCGGTCAGCAGGAGGACGGGCGGTGGGCCGATCGGGCCCTGTCCCGACTGCTGCTCGACGCCGTCCGGCCCGACGTCGCCGAGCGTGCGGTGCGGGGGGTGCTTCCCGTGGTCGTCGACAGCGGCGAGTCGCCTCGGGACCTCTTCGGGGAGCCCCGGGACTGGGCAGACGACCAGCGTGAGCTCTGGCGGGAGGAAGGCGGAGACGTCGGAGAGCCGACGGAATCGATGACGCCCCGAGGGGCGATCGTCGGCTCCTTCGTCGGCGCCTCGATCTTCACGGCCATGTTCGCGGTGGTCTCTCTCCTGCGGGGCGAGCTCACGATCGCCTACAGCCCGGCTCTCGTCGCGCTGCCACCCCTGCTGTCCGCGGGCGTCGTGACGACGGGTGCGGTCTACGAGTCCGTGAAGACGCGCCGATCCTTCCGCGCGGCGGTGCTCGCCGCGGCCGGGTTCGTGGTGGGGTCGGCAGCCGCGATCGCCGGATTCCTGTTCGCGGTCCGCGACGTGGTGGTGGCCGAGCGCAGCGTCTTCTGGCACCTGGTGCTCGCCGCCGGGTGGGCGGTCCTGGCCTGGGTCGTCGACCGTCTCTGGCCGCGACGGGCTCGTGAGCCCGCGAGCTCGGCCCTCGACGCGGAGTGGTCGGACGACGCCTGGTTCGCGTCGCTGGCTCACGAGCTGCGGCGCCGCGACGACATGACCGACGCCAGGGTCGCCGAGATCCTCCGCGAGTCGCGGGACCACGTGGCCGAGTCGGGCACCAGCGCAGTCCGCGAGTTCGGGCCGCCGCGCTCGTACGCCGGCCGGTTCGACCGGGACCGCCGCATCGCGGCGCGACGCTCCGCCTACCTGTGGACCGTTCTCACTCTGCTGCCGCTCTCGTTGCTGTTCGGCGACTTCCTCGAGCAGGGCTGGCGCTGGGCCGTGCTGGATCCCTGGACGGTGGCCTGGGCGTCGGTCATCGGTCTGCGTGCCGTCTACGCCTGGCGGAGCCTCGCAAGGGTGACAGGGACGAGCGGCTGATCGAGCGCCGCTCAGGCGTCGGCGACCGTCGTCTCCACGGCCGGACGACGCGACCACCAGCCGGCCAGCAGCGAACCGGACACGTTGTGCCAGACCGAGAACAACGCGGCGGGCAGCGCGGCCGCGGGGCTGAAGTGGGCCGCGGCGAGCCCGGCGGCCAGGCCGGAGTTCTGCATCCCGACCTCGATCGAGACGGCCCGGCGGACGCTCTCGTCCATGCCCACGGCCCGGGCGGCAAGATAGCCCAGCAGCAGGCCGAAGCCGTTGTGCAGCACCACGACCGCGGCCACCAGCAGGCCCGCTGACAGCACCGTGTCGGCGCTGCCGGCCACGACCGCCAGCACGACCAGCGTGATGCCGACGACCGAGACCAGCGGCATCGCCGCGAGCAGACGCTCCACGACACGAGGCAGCAGCAGTCGCAGGGCCACGCCCAGGACGATCGGCACGATCACGATCTGGGCGATCGAGACGAGCAGCCCGCGGGTGTCCACGGGCAGGTAGTCACCGGCGAGCCACAGCACCAGCAGTGGCGTGAGGACCGGGGCGAGAAGGGTCGAGACGGTCGTCATCGAGACCGAGAGCGCGGTGTCCCCCTTGGCCAGGTAGACCATGACGTTGGAAGCCGTCCCGCCCGGCGCGGCGCCGACGAGGATCACGCCCACCGCAAGGGCCGGGGGGAGGTCGAAGAGCTTGGCGAGGGCAAAGCCGACGAGCGGCATGATCACGAACTGGGCCACGACGCCGAGCGCCAGCGGCAAGGGGCGCGTCGCGACGGTGGCGAAGTCGGCCGGGCGCAGCGTGAGGCCCATGCCGAGCATGATCGTGGCGAGCAGCCACGGCACGGCCGGCGCGAGCGAGGTGAACGGCTCCGGACGCCACACCGCGACCGCTCCCGCCGCGACGACGATGAGCGGGAACCAGGTGCCCGCGTGCCTGCCGATCGTGCGCACGTCCATGCCGTCACGGTAGGACGTGCGGACCGGTGCGCGCGTCCGGGGGCGGCAGTGGGAGTGTGGGGGCGTGGGAGACGTGGGACTGCTGACGCTCGCGGTCATCGCGGCGGCGGTCCTGGTCGGCTCGGTGACGCAGTCGGTCGTCGGTCTCGGACTCGGGCTGGTGGCTGCGCCGGTGACCACGCTCGTCGCGCCGCAGCTCATGCCGGGGGCGATGCTGATCGTCGTCTCGGTCTTCCCGGTGCTCACGTTGCTGCGCGAACGCGAGGACATCGACTGGCGAGGCCTGGCCTGGGCCATGCCGCCGCGGGTGGTCGGGACGGCCTTCGGTGTCTGGGTGGTGGCCACCGTCGACGAACGCGGTCTCGGGATCGGTGTCGGGCTCATGGTCCTGGTGGCGGTCGTGCTGACGGCTCGCACGATCGTCATCCCGGTCAACCGCGGCACGCTCAGCACGGCAGGCTTCGTCAGCGGCGTCACGGGTACCGCCACCTCGATCGGCGGACCACCGTTGGCCCTGCTGTACCAGCACCGACCACCGCGTCAGCTGCGCACGACGCTCGCGGTGTACTTCCTGCTCGGCTCGGTGCTGAGCATGGTGGGTCTCGGCGCCGGCGGCGAGCTGACCCTCACCCAGCTCGCCGTGGCACTGTCGATGATGCCGGTCCTCCTGGTCGGGGCGGCGGTGAGCGGTCCGCTCAAGCGACGTCTGCCACCGGAGGTCGTGAGGCCGGCCGTCCTGGTGATCTGCGGAGCCTCCGCGCTCGCGCTCCTGGTGCGCTCGATCGTCGGCTGACCTGCCGTGCTCGACATCTCAGATACCGGCGGTATCTTGATCTCATGACTCGACGGTTCGACGGCCAGGTCCTGCTCATCACCGGTGCCGCGCGCGGCATCGGCGCCGGGGTCGCGCGCGGGTACGTGCGGCGCGGCGGACGGGTCGCGCTGCTCGGGCTCGAGCCCGACCTCCTGGAGGGGCTCTCCGACGAGCTCGGCGACGCTGCGCACTGGTGGATCGCCGACGCCTCC
>JBQGDU010000306.1:0-1897 GCA_052039245.1 Aeromicrobium sp.
CAGGATGTTGCGGTGCGAGATGACGACACCCTTGGGATTGCCGGTCGTGCCCGACGTGTACAGGAGGTTCACCATGTCGTCGGGCTGGACGAGACGCCATCGCGACTCCAGCTCTGCCGATGCGCTCGACGGGTCGTGCTCGGTCAGCCGCGCGAAGGGATGCACGAGTGGGGAGTCCAGGCCCTCCGCGACGACCCATCGCAGTTCCGGGATCTGTCGCGACCGCAACGAGTCGGGTCGCTCCGGATCGATCATCTCCACCACCATGTCGGGCTCCACGGCCGGGCAGCCGACGATCAGGCCCACGGCGCCCGACTGAGCCAAGACGTACGCGGCGTCCTCCGTGCGCAGGTGGGCACTGACCGGCACGTGCACCGCACCCGCGAGCTCCACTCCCAGCTTGGTCACCACCCAGGAGAGACCGTTGCTCATCCAGTGCGCCACCCGGTCCCCGCGATTCACGCCCAGGTCGACCAAGGAGGCGGCGACCCGCAGAGCGCGCTCGTACAGCTCCATGAAGGTGAGCTGCTCGTCACCCTCGATGACGAACACGTCGTCGGCGTACCGCTCAGCCGACCAGCGGTACAGGTCGATGGTCGTCGCCGGGGTGTCACCGTGCATCAGGTCGTCACTCGGCATGGAAGCCCTCCGGTTGAATCTCAGACGGTCTCGCACCACGAAGTCCGTCGATGTTGTCGGCCAGCGTGTCCAGCGCCTCGCGCGCCGCGTCCAGAGAACGGAACGAGAAGTCGATCGTGAAGTCGGAGACTCCTGCCTCCACGTAGGCATGCAGCGCCTCCGCGACCTCCGACGTGCCGAGACTGCGTCGGGGCAGCGCGAGCCTGAGCGCCATCGTCATCTCGTCGAAGGGCCTGTTCTGCTCCTCGCATCGCTGCTGCAGACCCTCTCGGACGGCGCGCACGGTCTCGAGCGGGAGCATCTGACCGATTCCGGAAGCCCCGTACCACCCGTCACCCCGGGCCACCATGCGGTCGAGCGATCTCGCCCCCTCGCCGGCCAAAAGAATGGGAAGCCGATTCTGTCGCGGGACGGGGCGCGTGGTGACCGCACGCGGCAGCGTGAACGGGCCGTACTCCCCGACCGCGGGGGAGCCGGTCCAGCACTCCCGCAGAAGGTCGATGGCGCCGTCGAGCCGATCGCCCCGGCGGGCCGTCGGCACCTCGAGGGCCTCGAACTCTTCCAGCATCCACCCCGCACCGGCACCGAGGACCACGCGGCCACCCGACAACTCATCGAGCGTGGCGAGCTGCTGGGACAGCAGCCGAGGATCGCGCAGGGCGACGACGCAGACTCCGATGCCCAGTCTCAGTCGACTGGTCACCGCAGCCGCGTAGGTCAGGGTGATCAGCGCCTCGAACCACGAGCCGCCGTCGGGCAGGAAGAACGCCCCGTCCGGACTGAAGGGATAGTGCGACTCGACGGTGTCCGGGATGAGGACGTGATCACTGACCCAGAGGCTGTCGAACCCGGCGGCCTCGACTGACCGTGCGATGTCGCGCGGGTCGACGACCTCGAGGGTGTCGCCGTGATTCGTCAGGCCGATGCCGACCGTCACCGCTCCTGCGTTCACCCGCTCCTCCTCGACATCCCGCGTATCCCGTGCTGGGCCCACGTCAAAGTACCAACCAATCGGTTGTTTGGTAACCCCTATGCAACATTCCGGCCCGATCGAACGACGAACGTGCCGCTCACGACGGCCACCAGGCATGCGGTGCCCATCAGGATCATCACGGTGAGCGAGAGACCCCCCACTTCCGCAGCCCGACCGGCCGCGAGGATGGGGAGCACCGACCCGAGGTAGCAGACCAGGTAGAAGGCGGCGAGCACACCCGCTCGATCCGCCGGAACGCATCGTTCCGCCACTGAGCGGGTAGCG
>JBQGDU010000307.1:0-1581 GCA_052039245.1 Aeromicrobium sp.
AGGGGCGTTCCGGGTCACCGCAGCGGACCCTGTGCCGGACTCTCACCGACTTCCCGATTCTCCCCGGTGGACCGGGGCACCTCGTGCTGCTTGACGAGCACAGGCTACCGACCCTTCGGCGCGGCGCGGTGCCTGCCGGTCGAAATGGGGACGACCCCGGCGGCGCGCGGCGGGTGGTGCCGCGGGAGCGGTGCGTGGGAGATCGAGCGAGACCGGTCAATTTTCGATACAGACCAACTTTAGTGAAAGCAGGACACGGACCGTAATGACGGCTATGTTCTGCTCGACGTCGTGATCGGTCGGCGTCGCGACGAAAGGGAACCGCCGTGCTGGGACGATGCACCACCACCGTGCTGGCCGGGCTGCTGCTCGCGACGACCGCGCTGCCCGCGTCGGCCCTCGACGGCGACAGCGCCCCACAGGAGCGCACGCCGCTGACGGCTGACGCCGAGACGGCTGCGCCCGCCACGACGCCGGGGCAGCGCGAGACAGCGCCGGAGACCCCTGCCCAGGGGAACGACTCGGCACAGCCGACGCCGACACCGTCCCTCGGGCCCACGGTGTCGCCGCGGAAGCGGGTGGCTCCTGCGTCGGCACCGCAACCGCAGGTCGAGGTCAGCGCCCGCTCGGCCTGGACGCTCTCGGCGTTCCGCCACCTGGGCGTCTGGCTCGTCGGGGAGAACCTGCCTGCGGGCCGGTCGGACCTGGTGCTGGACGACCGAGTGGTCGGCCGGGTCTCGGTCGAGCAGGACGGGACCCTGGAGGAGCTCGTGCGGTTCGCGGACGTCGAGCCGGGCCGGCACACGGTCGCTCTCACGCGGGCCGGTGCCGCCGTCGCCGAGACCGAGGTGCGAGTCGAGCAGGACCGGTTCTCGCTGGACGTCTCCCCACAGTGGGTCACCGCAGAGACTCTCAGCAGCCGAGGGATCCGTCTGTCGGCCGCCGGTCTGCCGGACGGCTACACCGCCGAGGCCAACGTCCTGCGGAGCCCGGGCGCCGAACCGGTCGCCCTCGGCTCCGCCGAGATCGACGCCGACGGCTCGGTCGCCGTCACGATCCGTGACCGCACGCCTGTCGCCGTGGGCCAGCACTACGTGGTCGGTCTCGCCGTCGAGGACTCGCCCTACGACTTCTCCTACGAGCCGGTGCGCATCACCGCGCTCTCACTGTCCGCCCCGCAGGGCCGGGAGATCGTCGGCGCCGGCTTCGAGCCCGGCAGCGTGGTCGAGCGGGTGGTCGACGGCGAGGTCGTCGCCCGGCAGCGCGCGGACGCCACCACCAGGGTGCGGTTCGGGGCGATCACGTCGGGAGAGCAGAGGGTCGTCCTACGCAGCACTGCGGGTGAGGTCAGCGCGACGCTGGACCTGGCCTCGACCCAGGTCACGAGGGCGGTCAGGGACATCGAGACCGCTGCCGAGCAGGCCGAGATCATCCGCTCCACGGCCGCGACGCTGTCCGAGGCCATGCAACGGCTGGGGACCGCCGGTGGGGACCTGGCCGTGGACGAGGCCCAGGCCCTGGCCGACCAGGTAGCCGCGCGGGAAGAGCTCCTGGGGCTCTACCCCTCGGGGACGGTCAACG